>JAHJVW010000126.1 GCA_018828585.1 Bacteroidota bacterium | reverse complement strand
CAGTTAAATTAAGTGACAAAAGCATCTTGGGTGCTTGGGACTAACTTTCACACTCATAAACAACACATTTAAAATTAAAAATCATGAAAAAATTATTAATTATCGCATTTGTTGTAATTTCAGCAGTAGCGGCAGCAGCAACTTTAAAAGAAACAAACAAAAACATTGATCAACCAAAATCAGTTCAGTCAGATGTAGTTGATGCACCTAGAAATGCACAAGTTGCAACTTGGGATTAATCAATACTTTGTAACATTATAAATGAAGTCTTTAATTTGAATTTCATTTTCAAGGCTTTCATAAAAGTCTAAATATTAAAATTCTATATTTGTGTAAATCCTATTTTTATGCAAATCATTAAGAATTATGTGGAAAAGAATCGTCAGAGATTCTTAGACGAATTATTTGAATTATTAAGATTTCCGTCAGTGAGTGCTGATCCTAAATATAAAGGAGATGTATTAAAAACAGCTGACTTTGTTGCCGAAAAATTAAAAGAAGCCGGAGCAGATAAAGTAGAAGTTTGTTCTACAGAAGGTTATCCTATAGTTTACGGAGAAAAAATTATTGACACATCCCTACCAACAGTGTTGGTATATGGTCATTACGATGTTCAACCACCAGATCCCATAGAGCTGTGGCACACACCTCCATTTGAGCCAACCGTTAGAGACGGTAAAATTTATGCTCGAGGCGCTTGTGATGATAAAGGACAGTTTTACATGCATGTGAAAGCTTTTGAGCTGATGATGCGTACCGACACTTTACCTTGCAACATCAAATTTATGATTGAAGGAGAGGAAGAAGTGGGTTCCGACAATCTTGGGAAATTTGTTGCCAACAATAAAGAAAGATTAAAAGCCGATGTGGTTTTAATCTCCGACACTTCCATGATTAGCATGGAAAATCCCTCATTAGAAACTGGTTTACGTGGTTTGGCTTATATGGAAGTAGAAGTTCAAGGCCCAAGTCGCGATTTACACTCGGGTGTTTATGGCGGAGCAGTTGGAAATCCGGCCACCATTCTTTGCCAAATGATTGCCTCTCTACATGACGAAAATAATCACATTACTATTCCTGGATTTTACGATGGCGTAATCGAACTTTCTGCCGAAGAAAGAAAAGCATTAAATGATGCTCCTTTCGATTTAACAGAATACAAACAAGATCTTTCTGTTGATGAAGTTTGGGGAGAAAAAGGTTATTCAACGATAGAAAGAACAGGAATTCGCCCTACTTTAGAAGTAAACGGAATATGGGGCGGTTATACTGGCCCTGGAGCTAAAACTGTACTTCCAGCTGTTGCAAATGCAAAGATTTCAATGCGTTTAGTGCCAGGTCAGGATTGGAAGAAAATATCTGAATTATTCAAAAATCATTTCGAAAGTATTGCACCAAAATCTGTTAAAGTGAAAGTTATCGCTCATCATGGTGGTACGCCTTATGTAACACCAACGGATTCTGTTGCTTTTCAAGCGGCCTACAAAGCTATTGAAGAGGCTTTTGGCAAACAGCCAGTTCCAACACGTGGTGGTGGAAGCATTCCCATCGTTGCACTTTTCGAACAGGAATTAGGTATTAAAACCGTTTTAATGGGTTTCGGTTTAGATAGCGATAATTTGCACTCCCCAAATGAGAAGTATGATATTTTTAACTATTTCAAAGGCATAGAAACCATTCCTTTGTTTCATAAACATTATGCGGAGTTAAGTAAATAATTATTTTGGGTGTTTCTCGATAAAAAACCTAGTCAGGCTTTTTGTTACAAGTCCTCGCCCATGAAATTGGATTGTGAGATTTACACTTCAATCCCTAACGAAAAATCTTATGATAAAACAAAGCCTGATTAATTTCAGGCTTTGTTGTTTTAACTCAATTCTGAGCCTTATCTTTGAATAAGAATGCCGGTAAAGAAAACAATCTCCAAAAAAGCAGTAAATACAAATCGGCGAAAGCCAAAGAGAAAAGCCAAATCTTCTACAAAATGGAAAATCAGGTTTGTAATACTCATTTTGATGGGCCTTATTTTCTCACCTTTTTATTATGGAAAAGTATTAAAAACAGCAGTTTCAACTTCTAGTTGGTTTAAAGATTTATTTGTTTTTGATGCTTATCCTCATTATGAGAAATTCGGAGTAAGAATTCCCAGAAAATATGTAGTTCACGGAATAGATGTTTCTTCCTATCAACAAAAAATCAATTGGAAAAAAGTTGGTGCTATGGAATATAAGGAGATTCATATTTCGTTTGCGTTTATAAAGGCAACAGAAGGGGTGACTTTGGTTGATCCTTATTTTCAAAGAAATTGGAGAGAAAGTAAAGAAGGTGGGATCATAAGAGGAGCGTATCATTATTTTAAACCAAAAAAATCGGGTATTTGGCAAGCTCGCTTCTTTTTACAAACGGTAAATGTAGAAGCAGGCGATTTACCACCAGTGGTAGATATAGAGGAAGCCGCTGGTTTGTCTGAAAGTGAATTGATTCCAAATATTCAGGATTTTTTAAACGAAGTCGAAAAGAAAACTAAATCACGACCAATCATTTATACAAGTTATCAATTTTATAAAGATCATTTAATAGGTAAATTTGACGAATATCCCATTTGGATTGCTCATTATTATCAACAACAATTGGCAGAAAATTTAAAATGGAATTTTTGGCAACATTCTGATAAAGCGCATATTGATGGAATAAAAGGAAAGGTTGATATGAATGTGTTTAATGGGGAGGAAGAAGATTTGAGTAAATTGTTAGTTCAGAAAGTTATTCAATAAGGATGAAACTATTTCAAGAATTATTGACTTTAAAGGAAAGAAGAAGAGGGTTTCATATCATTACCAATGAAGTTTTTACAGCTATTCCGCAAATCTCTGAAATTAGCAAAGGAATGCTTCAGGTTTTTATCCAACATACTTCTGCTTCAATTTGTATCAATGAAAATGCTGACCCAACCGTAAGGCAGGATTTTGAAATGTTTTTTAATAAAGCCGTAAAAGAAAATGATCCCGATTATATACACGATGATGAAGGTGACGACGATATGCCTGCCCATTTAAAAGCAGCATTATTAGGAAGTTCGGTCAATATTCCTATCAGAAATGGGCGTTTATTTGTTGGTACTTGGCAAGGTATTTATTTATGCGAGCACCGTAATCATGGAGGAAATAGACATTTAGTTTTAACAGCTTGGGGAGAGTAATCTCAGGGGTAAGAAATTGAATAAAATTATCCCAATAAAAATGATACAACAATTTTAATCTCCTTTATTTAAATTGCATTTAAACTTCTTTAATTCAGTAAATAACATTATTGCATTATCAATATTTTAACCAAGATTATGAAAAAAATTTACTCATTTTTATTCCTTTTAATATTGTTTAGATGTGCTTTAGCACAGGAAAACAAAAGTGCCATTAATCTTACAGATATGTTGAAAATCAAATCTGTTGGAAATGTTACTTTAAATGTGGACGCTTCAAAAGCGGCTTTTACAGTCAATAGTATAATTCCTGATGAAGCGAATAAGATCGATTATAAATACCAAAATCAAATTTATGTAACGAATACTACTGCTGGTTCTAAACCTTATCAATTAACATTTGAAAAGGAAGGCGCCTCTCAACCAGCATGGAGTCCGGATGGTACGCAATTGGCTTTTGTAAGAGGGGTGAATGGAAAGGGACAAATATTTGTTCTGTCAATGAACGGAGGTGAAGCCAAGCAAATTACTACTTTTAAGTATGGAGCGAGTAACCCCTTATGGAGTCCAGATGGTAAGAAGATTTTGTTTTCTTCTAGTATTCCAATGACAGATTTATTAAAAGATAGTTTGTTAAATCCAAATCATGAAATACCAAAATGGCCTTTTGAAAAACCTGGTTTTGTGGATAATAGCTATTTAAAAGTATCCACAGCAAAGCCTAATGCTGATGGAAATATGAACGAAATTAGAGCCTATTTAAGTCAGGATGAAACAGACAAAAAAGCGATAGTATTGGATAAACTTAATTTCCAAAATGAGTTTCAAATATCTTCAGAAATGAGTTTCAATCATTTTTTTTTAACAGCTGTTGATGGGGACGCTACACCAAAGCAAATTACCACTGGTTTTAATAGTTTTAGGAATGCGAGTTTCACTCCGGATGGATTAAAAATTATTTTTTCTGGCGATGTAGATGATCTAGAACATCCTGACCGTTCTTTAGAAAGTGAAATTTTCATAAAGGATTTAAATAAAGGAGATTTCAAGATGCTTTTGGGAGGTAAAAACAATAGATATTCTGATGCTAGTTTATCTTCAACTGGTAAATGGTTGGCTTATTTGAGTTCAACAACTTCTTTTGTAAGCATCAATGAATTATCAATCATGCCTTTAAATGGTTCTGCAAGAGATATCATTACTATTCCATTTGATAGAAATAAAAGTAACCTTACTTGGAGCAAAGATGATAAATACCTTTATTTTACTTCTCAAAGTAATGGTGCAGTGCCGCTTTATAGATTAAATGTAGCTACAAAAACGATAGAGACTTTGAGTAATTTTGAAAGCGGAATTACCAGTTTCGATATAGGTAAAAGCGGAATTATTTATTCTAAAACGCAAGTTTCAAACCCTTCAGAATTGTATATGGCAGATGCCAATATGAAAAACGAAAAGCAATTAAGTAGTTTTAATAGTTGGGTGAATGATAAAAAACTTTCTTTCCCTGAGAAGAAATCTTTCACCAATGAACAAGGGATGGTTGTAGAATACTGGGTAATGAAACCTTTAAATTATAAAGAAGGTGAAAAATATCCTTTGTTATTAGAAATTCATGGTGGTCCTTCGGCGATGTGGGGCCCTGGAGAGACCAGTATGTGGCAAGAATTTCAATATTTTTGTGCCAAAGGTTACGGGATAGTTTTTTCGAACCCAAGAGGATCGGGAGGTTATGGATTAGATTTTTTAAGAGCCAATGTGAACGACTGGGGAACCGGTCCGTCTAAAGATGTATTGACTGCATTAGACAAAACGGTTGCAGAAGGTTGGGCAAATCCCGATAAATTATTGATTACTGGAGGTTCTTATGCGGGTTATTTAACTGCTTGGATTATTAGTCATGACCAACGTTTTAAAGCTGCTTGTGCGCAAAGAGGCGTTTATGATTTAGCTACTTTTTTTGGAGAAGGAAATGCATGGAGATTGGTGCCTAATTATTTTGGAGGTTATCCTTGGGAGCCTAAAGTAAAAGAGCTATTGATTCGAGAATCACCGATTACCTATGTTCAAAATATTAAAACACCATTTATTATTTTCCATGGAGGTAACGATAGAAGAACTGGATTTGTACAAGGAGAAATGATGTTTAGAAGTTTAAAAGTATTAAACAGACCAGTTGAATATGTGGTACATCCTAATGCCACCCATGAAATCACCAGAAGTGGAGATAACAGACAAAGAATGGATCAATTACTGAGAACTTACGAGTTTTTTGAAAGGTATCTTGCAAATTAACGATAGGATAATGGAATGATGGTTTTATTAAATCGAAATAAAACCATCATTTTTTAAACCCTACACTTTTCACAACCCTCCAAAAATTGTTCATTAGCATCCACGCCAATACCAGGTTCGTCAGGTGCAAAAAGTTCAAAGCCTTTATAAGTTAAACCTCCTACAACAGGATCTACCAAATGGCCTAAAAGACAAGTATCTAAATCGAAAAACTTAATTTTCGAACAAGCTAATGCAAAATGAAGATTTGCCGTTAAGGCAATTCTACTTTCGAGCATGCTCCCAATCATACATGGAATATCATGCATTCTTGCTTCATGGTAAATCTTTAGTGCTTCATTTATTCCACCCGATTTAGCAAATTTAATATTGATGTAGTCACAAGAATTCGATTGGATTAATTTTCTCGCATCATGATGATTAAAACAGCTTTCATCAGCTGTTAATTTGATAGGGGAAAGCTTTTTCAATTCTGGTAAATAGTCATCAAACCAGGTTCGCATGGGCTGTTCGCAAAACTCTATATCAAATTTCTGGAGTTCATTTAAAGCTAAAATAGCTTCTTCAAAAGTCCAGCCTTGATTTGCATCCAATCTTAAAACCACAGTATGACCAACTGCTTTTCTAATTTGTCTCACGCGTTCAATATCATCCTCTACTTTCTTTCCTAGTTTTATTTTGATGATGCTACAGCCGTTTTCTACATGTTTTTTAGCAGTTTTCGCCATTCCTTCTGGCGTATCAATGCCAATAGTCATATCCGTAATGGCTTGTCTTTTTTCTCCTCCAAGGAATTGATACAGAGGCTGACCGGCATTTTTAGAAGCGATGTCATATAAGGCCATATCGAATGCGCTTTTGCAAGTAGTATTATGAGTGATGTAACTGTTTATTTCAGCCAATCGATCTTCAATAGCTAAAGGATTTTTCCCTTTCCATATTTTTGCGAAATCTTGAGCCATTTTTAACATGGTTTCTTGAGTTTCACCCACAATCATTGGGAAAGCGGAGCCTTCGCCGACACCATAAATTCCAGTATCAGTATAAACTCTGATAAAAATATTTTGGGCAAAATCCATTGTTCCGGTGGCGATGGTAAAAGGTTCCATCGGGATACTGAAGCGAAATATGTCGGTGTGTGTGATAATCATTTTTAAATGTAAAAGTTTAACCACAAAGTTCACAAAGATAATTCACAAAGTTTGATGAGTATTTGGTAAATCTCTTTGCTTTGCGACCTTTGTGAAACACTTGGTACACTTAGTGGTTAAAAAATTATGGCAAATAGACTTCAACATTCCTCTTCCCCTTATCTTTTACAACATGCCCAAAACCCTGTAGATTGGTATCCTTGGGGGAAAGAAGCTTTAGATAAGGCGAAAACCGAAAATAAATTGATTTTGGTAAGTATTGGTTACTCGGCTTGCCATTGGTGCCATGTGATGGAGCATGAAAGTTTTGAAGATGAGCAGGTAGCAGAGTTAATGAATCGGTTTTTTGTTTGCGTTAAGATAGACCGAGAGGAGCGGCCAGACATAGACCAAATTTATATGACTGCTGTTCAATTGATGACTG
>JAHJVW010000125.1 GCA_018828585.1 Bacteroidota bacterium | reverse complement strand
TTTTGTCTTTAAAAGAGATCAGCAAACAGGACTTTTAACTTACGCAAATAAAAAGCTTGAAATAGGCAGCCCTGTTTGTCTAAAAATGACTCCGGTAATAGATTAAACTAACGGAATTTACCACGCTCATACTGAAGAGGCCATTTTACTTCGTGTTTTAATTCATGAGCAGCTCTTAAGCTGAAGTAAGGATCCCTAATAAATTCTCGAGCCATAAAAATTAAATCGGCTTGTTGATTTTTGAGAATAGTTTCTGCTTCCTCTGAAGTCGTAATTAAACCCACAGCTCCTGTCAAAATATTAGCGCCTTTTTTTACAGCTTCTGCAAAATGAAGCTGATACAACGGCTTTATCTCAATTTTTTGATAATCTACCAATCCCCCAGAAGAACAATCTATTAAATCAATATCCATCGTTTTTAAAATTTTTGAAAGTGCGATAGATTGCTCTAAATCCCAACCACCGTCTGCCCAATCACTCGCAGAAATACGAACAAAAAGTGGATAGTCTTTAGGCCAAACTTCTTTTATAGCTTTAGTTACTTCCTGTAATAAACGAATTCTATTTACAAAATTTCCTCCATATTCGTCTTTTCTTTGATTCGATAAAGGCGATAAAAATTGATGAATTAAGTAACCATGAGCCGCATGTATCTCTATAACTTTAAAACCTGCTGTTAAAGATCTTTTCGCCGCTTTTTTAAAATCAGTAATTACTTTTTTAATGCCTCTAATATCTAAAGCTATTGGCAAAGTTGTGCCTTCTTTATAGGATAATTCGCTAGGGGCAACCCGATTCCATCCTAACAAATCCTCTATTTCAATCAAACTGCCACCATTCCAAGGCTCGGTATGACTGGCTTTTCTACCTGCATGACCCAGTTGGATTCCTGGAATTGCATTTTGTTGCTGAATGAAGGAAGTAATTCTTTTTAATCCTTTTATTTGATCATCTTTCCAAATGCCTAAATCTTGAGGTGTGATTCTGCCTTCAGGAGAAATTGCAGCGGCTTCTGTAAAGATTAAGCCTGCACCCCCTACAGCCCGACTACCCAGATTAACCAAATGCCAATCGCTACTGTACCCATCCTCGCTAGAATATTGACACATGGGAGAGACAACTAGTCTGTTTTTTAATATTATTGATTTTATTTTAAGTGGTTCAAATAGTTTTGTCATTATTAATATTTTGAAGATTCAACATCATCTTATTCCTAAAAGTTTGTAAACTCAATGCCATAAGAGGTAAATGATAAAGTAACATTCTATATCTTTAAGAGTCAAAATCAATATGAATAAAAAGATTTACCCTTGGTATATAATTACTTTTGTGATCATTCTCAAGTTTACATTAGAATATTTATTTGTTTCATCGATTTATGAGCTTCATCGCGATGAATTTTTGCATTTGGACCAAGCTAATCATTTAGCATGGGGTTATCCTTCTCTACCACCTTTAACATCATGGCTTGCGGTAATTATTAAATTTTTAGGAAACGGAATATTTTGGGTAAGGTTTTTTCCGGCTTTGGCAGGAGCTATAACCATATGGCTGGTTTGGGAAATCGTTAAACTTTTAAAAGGATCTTTATATGCCGCTTTATTAGCTACATTTTCTATTTTATTTTCATCATTATTAAGATTGAATATCTTGTTTCAACCCAATTCCATGGATGTTCTATTTTTCACATTAATACTATTCTTCGTCATAAAATATATCCAAACAGAGAAAAATATTAATCTCTACTTTTTGGGATCGAGCATTGGTTTTGGGATGATGAATAAATACACTGTTGCTTTCTTAGTGGCTGGTTTATTTGTCGGGATATTATTCACACCACACAGGAAGCTATTGCTCAATAAACATTTTTACGGAGCAATTGGCTTGGCCATTATTATCTTTTTACCCAATATTATTTGGCAAATCCAACATCATTTCCCAGTGATTTGGCACATGAATACTTTAGAAAGGACTCAATTAGTAAATGTAAACACAAGTGATTTTATTGGGGAGCAGATTAAATTTTTTGCTGGCTCTGTATTCATTTGGGCGGTAGGATTAATTTTATTATTCGTTTACCCTCCCTTCAAAAACTATCGAATTATAGGAATTGTATTTGTAATAACAATGGCATTATTCATTTATTTTCATGCAAAAGGATATTATGCAATTGGTTTATACCCAATATTATTTCCGTTTGGGGCTATTTATTTTGATAAAATTTTATCAAAAAAATATTTTTCATGGCTAAAGCCGACTTTAATTATCCTTAATGCAGGGCTCATAATTTGGCTTTCACCTGTAATTTTTCCTTTAAGTAGCCCGAAATATATTGCTTCGCATCCAAAAAGATTTGAAAAATTAGAAATGTTGAGATGGGAAGATGGAAAAAATCATCAATTGCCACAAGATTTTGCTGATATGTTGGGATGGAAAGAATTAGCTCGAAAAGCAGATAAAGCATTTGAGATGATTCCAAAAAATGAGCAGACTCAAACATTAGTGCTAGCTGATAATTACGGACAGACTGGTGCCATTAATTTTTACAGTAAACATATCAGAAATGCCGTTTCATTTACTTTTGATTACTTAGATTTATTTCCGGATTTCTCTAAAATCAAACACTATATTGTTATTGGAGAACAATCTGACGATAAAGATATTGCTCATTTTAAATCATTTCAGAAAATAGGTGAAATTAAAAATCCTTATGCAAGAGAAAAAGGAACGGGAATATATTTACTCTCTTATCCTGATGAAACAATTGCGCCAATGCTAAAGAAAAGATTAAGTAGTTTAAAGGCTGAACTATAATCTATAACTTAGCAGAATCATATTTTTTTCATGCGTTTTACTTTAATTTTTTTCGCCTTTTCTTTGATTGGAAATCAGCTTTTTGCGCAAACAAAAAGCGATAGTACAAAAACCCTAACAGAAGTAATTGTTAAAGCTTACCTCTCTAACCAAACTTTAATCAGTTTACCGTCCAGTGCGTCTGTTCTCAATCAAAAAATAATTCATCAAAGTAATATCAGCTCTTTAGTCTCTGTATTAAATTCGGTTAGTGGTGTTAAAATGGAAGAAAGATCGCCTGGGAGTTACCGTGTTTCTATTCGTGGTAGTTTGCTACGCTCTCCTTTCGGAGTAAGAAATATTAAAGTTTATTATGATGATTTTCCTTTAACTGATGCTAGCGGGAACACTTATTTCAATCTTATAGATCAATCTGCCATTTCTAATATTGAGGTTTTAAAAGGCCCGGATGGTAGTTTGTTTGGTGCAAATTCTGGTGGAGTGGTTCTATTAAATACTCAATCTACAGCAAATGAAAATGCAATCCAATTATCTGGAGGCTCCTACGGTTTAGCTCACGAAACATTACAAATCAATCAAAATAAAAAGAATTTTCAATACAATATTCACCAAGCATTTCAATATGCCGATGGTTATCGAAGTCACAGTCAGTTAAAACGTTATTTTTTCCAAACAGAAGAAAACTGGAATTACAATACAAAAGGTTCTTTAAAATTCTCGGGCTTTTATAGCGATTTAGGTTATCAAACTCCAGGAGGATTAACATTTGCCCAACTGCAAAATAATCCCCAAGCCTCAAGGCCGGCTACAGCAACTGCTCCATCTGCGGAAGGACAAAAAGCAGGAATTTATAATCAAACTTTTTTTGGTGGTTTAAGAAACGAGTATCAATGGAATTTACGCTGGAAAGATGTGATTTCTTTATCGACAATTCAAACCAATTTTAAGAATCCATTCATTACTAATTACGAGAAAAGAACAGAACGGTCTATTGCGCTAAGAACTTATTTTGAATATAAAAATGATGATTCGAAAACGCTAAAATATCAATGGAATACGGGCTGGGAATTTCAAAAAACAAAAGCCGATATTAGAAATTACGGAAACAACAAAGGAACACCTACAAAAATATTAGCTGCGGATGGTGTTGACAATCAATTACAATTTTTCTTTACTCGTTTGGCTTTGCAAAGTGGCACTCATTTTAAAGCAGAGTTGTCAGCTAGCTTAAATTTAGCCAAATACAGCTTTAGAACTTTAGCTGAAAGTACCAGCAGCTCTTCCCCTGGAGGAATTGATCTTAAAAATCAGTTGATGCCTAAATTAGCTTTATCTTATCTCATCAATCCCAATTTTATTCTCAGAGGAATTGTGAGTAGAGGATATTCGATGCCGACATCTGCAGAAGTGAGAGCATCTGACCAAAAAATCAATACTAATTTACAACCCGAATATGGCTGGAATTACGAATTAGGTTTAAGAACGAGAACGCCATTCGAACGGGTTTATTTCGATGCATCGGTTTTCTATTATCAATTGAAAAATGCTATCGTAAGGCGAACGAATGCAAATGACCAAGATTATTACGTGAATGCCGGTGGAACTGATCAAAAAGGTTTAGAGCTAGAGTTAAATACTCAAATCATTCATGAAGAAAGTGGATTAATTAAAAATCTAGATTTTCGCTCAGGATTAAGTTGGTACAATTTTATTTTTAGTGATTATAAAATTGGGAGTAATAACTTTTCGGGAAATAGATTAACAGGCGTTCCAAAATTAACGTTGAACAATCAGCTAAGCTTCGATTTTAAAAAGCAATTTTCTTTATTCGTGAATTATCAGTTTAATGGGAAAACTTCTTTAAATGATGCTGCATCAGTTTATGCTGATAGTTATCATTTAGTCATGTTGAAAGCCGCAAAAAACCTATCAATCGGCAAAAATAGACTTAACTTTTATGTAGGTATTGATAATTTATTGAACGAAGATTACAGTTTAGGGAATGATTTGAATGCCTTCGGAAGCAGATACTTTAATCCGGCTGCAAAAAGGAATTATTTTGTTGGCCTGGGCTTCCAATTTTAATAGCAGCAAAAGCCTGAATTAAATAAACTTGATTGGACGAAAAACCCGCAGCCTGTTTTTTATAGGCGAGGATTTGTAGGAAAAGCAAGACTAACATTAAATAGTAAGATTATCCTTGCTTTTCAAAATGATTTAATCGTCTGTTTCGCGAGTATCTAAAAAGTGATGAACGGCTTTATAATGTAAATCAAAAGCTTCGGCAACTTCGCGGTAAACCACCTCTCCCTTAATGATATTTAATCCTTTTAAAAGTTCATAATTGTCTAAGCAAGCCTTTTTCCATCCTTTTTCAGCCAGTTCTAAAACGTATGGGAAAGTGGCATTTGTTAATGCAATGGTTGAAGTATAAGGAACGGCACCAGGCATATTACTGACGCAATAATGCAAAATACCATCAACGATGTAGGTTGGATTCTCATGGGTGGTAGGTTTGCAAGTTTCTATACAGCCGCCTTGATCTACCGAAACATCTACAATAACAGTTCCTGGACGCATTAATTTTAACATGTCGCGAGTGATTACATAGGGAGATTTTGCACCAGGAATAAGAACAGCTCCCACAATTAAATCATGGTGAGCAATCAATCTTCTGATGTTATATTCACTGCTGTACATGGTGACCACATGTGGTGGAAGAATATCGTTTACATATCGTAAACGCTGAATGTTAGTATCAATAATGGTTACATGAGCGCCTAAACCCGAGGCCATTTTTGCCGCTTGAACCCCAACAACACCAGCACCTATAATTAAAACCTTTCCGGGTGTAACTCCTGGAACGCCTCCCAACAAGATTCCACGCCCCATTACAGGTTTCTCTAAGTACCTTGCGCCCTGTTGAATAGCCATCCTACCTGCAACTTCAGACATGGGTACTAAAATGGGCAAGCTTTTATTTGTGGCTTCTACTGTTTCATAAGCTAAGCAGATTGATCCGCTATCTATCATGGCATAAGTCAGTTTTTTATTAGAAGCGAAATGGAAAAAACTAAAAATTAATTGGTCTTTTCGGGCCATTTTATATTCATGCTCTTCTGGTTCCTTCACTTTAATAATCATATGTGCCTTTCCCCAGATTTCATCCTCTGTCAGAATAATTTCAGCCCCTGCTTCTTCATAATCATCATTTCTAAAACCACTGGCGGCTCCGGAATGTGTCTCAATTAATACTTTATGACCTCTTTTAACTAATTCATGAGTACCTGCAGGGGTTAAACCTACCCTATTCTCATTATTTTTGATTTCTCGTGGTACTCCAATAATCATAT
>JAHJVW010000124.1 GCA_018828585.1 Bacteroidota bacterium | reverse complement strand
TTGCACAATCTATTTGGAGAGATAGACAAGTTACAGGAGACCCTAATTCAGATGAATTAGGATATGCTAATTTCTACCAACCTAATAGAGTGATTTCTTATTTGTCTTATCGTAAAGAATACGCCAAAAATTATGCTACCTCAATAGGTTTAACTTTTGAATCTGCTCCTAACTTTAATTATTCTTATACTTACAGGGGAGACTTAAACGGAGATGGACAAACTAACGATTTAATTTATGTGCCAAAAAGTGCTACAGATATCGTATTAGTTGCTGATAATACTGCTGATACTAGAACAGCAGCACAAATCTATGCTCAGCTAGATGCCTACATCAAACAAGATCCTTATTTATCTAAGCATAGAGGAGAAGTGGTAAAAAGAGGTGCAGCTTTAGCTCCATATTTCAATCAATTCAATTTTAACTTTACTCAAGATTTTATGGTAAATGTTGGCGGAAAAAGAAACACCATCCGTTTAACTGCTGATATCATCAACCTAGGGAATTTATTGAATAGAAATTGGGGATTATTTCAGTCAACTAATACAAATCAACCTTTATCTTTTAAAGGTGTTGAAACTGCAACAGGAAAACCAACTTTCTCTTTCCCTTATCAGGATAATACCAATAAGATTCCTTATACTTCTACTTATAGAATTAGTACTGGAGGTTTATGGCAAGCACAATTGGGAGTTAGATATATTTTCAACTAAGCTTTCTTAAGCTTTTTAAAAAAACCTCCGGCTAAATATTTAGTCGGAGGTTTTTTTATAAATTCATTTTTTGAGTTAATCCTTTTTTAACAAAATTATAGTCACTAATCATTGTTATTATATTCTTGATTTCCCTACTCTAATATTAACAAAACGACTGTTTTAACATAATTAATAATAACTTAACATTGAATCCTGCCCGTTTTTTGTAAACCTCCATATCTTTGTGACGGTTTTTTATTAATTAATAAATTTTGAAAATGAAAAAAGGTTTACAAATTAAACTGTATGCTACAGGTTTGTTGATGTTTTTTGCTTCGATTGTAATGGCGCAAATTACTACTTCATCCTTAAGTGGAACAGTTAAGGATTCAGGAGGACCCATACCAGGTGCTTCCATTAATGTAGTTCACATTCCTACAGGAACTAAGTTTAATACCATCACTAGGTCTGATGGACGTTTCAACATTCCAAACGTTATAGTTGGAGGACCTTTTAAAATAACAGCCTCTTTTGTTGGTTTTGAAACACAAGAAAAGACGGATGTTTACACCACCTTGGGAGAAAATAAAGTGATCAACTTTAATTTTTCAGAGGCAGTCGTTAATCTTAGAGAAGTAGTAGTTACCTCTGGAGCTAATGAGGTATTTAGAGGTGATAAGGTAAACACTACAACACTTATTGATTCGGTAAAACTTTCAAATACCATTACTACAAATCGTAACTTATCTGATTATTTCAGAAACATTCCTCAAGCTAAGGTTGATGGAAATGGAGCGATTTCAATTGCTGGACAAAATAATCGATTCAATTCAATCAGTGTAAATGGTGCACCCATTAATGATGCATTTGGTTTAGCGGCATCGGGTACTAATGGTGGTCAGGCTGCTTCCTCTCCAATTCCGATTGATGCCATTGATCAAATTCAAGTAAATGTTTCTCCGTTTGATGCTAGATATTCAGGTTTTACGGGAGGAGCAATTAACGCTATTACAAAATCTGGTACTAATAATTATGAAGGTGGTTTTTCTTATTATATAAAAAATCAATCACTAGCAGGAAAAACCCCTACTGATAATCCAGCCATCAATAGAACCAAATTAGAAAATTTTTCAAATAAGACTTATTCTTTAAACTTGGGTGGACCTATTGTGAAAAATAAGTTGTTTCTTTTTGTTTCTGGAGAAATACAGGATAATTCAACACCCAATCCTTTTGATTATGCCTCCTACAGAGGATCATTAACTGCCAATGATATCAACACCCTATCGGATTTTTTAAAATCGCAATATGGCTATTCACCCGGCAGTTACCTAACAACTAATTCTACTTTTAAAAGAACTGCTATTTTAGGAAAATTAGATTGGAATATTAACGATAAGAACAGATTTTCTTTATCGTACAATTACAACAAAGCAGACAATACTAGGGCAGGAAGTAGTAATTCTAATAGTATTAATTTTGCAAACAGTGGTTTAGTTTTTCCTAATACTGCAAATCAGATTACAGGCGAATTAAAAAGCACTATTTCTAACAAATTGTCAAACAACTTATTACTGATTTATTCTGATGTAATAGATGATAGAAATGGCTTGGGTTCGAATTTCCCAAGAGTTCAAATAAGAGACGGCTCTCAGAGTGTGAATTTCGGAACGGAAGCATTTTCTACCGGCAATAAGTTAACTCAAAATACTTTTAATCTAATAAACGAAACAAAGTTATATCAGGGTAAGCATACGATTTCATTCATTGAAGATTTAGAGTTTGCTAAATATTATAACTTGTTCATCCGTCAAAATTTTGGTCAATATACTTTTGCCAATTTAAATGACTTCTTAACAAAAGGGAATTCACAGGTTTATACTCGTTCTTATTCTCTAATTGATAATATCACGGGAGACGGATCTGCAGCTGCGGCTAAATTTAAGACCTATAGAATTGGTGCTGCGATTCAGGATAAATTTGAAATATCTAATCGTTTTACAGCGATAGGAGCATTGAGAGCTGATTATATTGGTTATCCAACGAAAGGTTTTACTGATGATTTCTTTAATAATACAGCTGCATCAATTATTCAGAAGACTTACGACCTAGAAGGTGCTAAGTCTGGAGTCTTGTCTGATTCATACGTTTCCTTGTCTCCGCGTTTATCTTTTAATTATGCGGTTAACGACGAAAGAACTACTCAAATAAGGGGTGGACTTGGTTTATTTCAAGGTCGTTTACCAGCAGTTTGGCCAGGTGGTATTTACACAAACAGCGGTGTGATTATTGGGGGAACGGGTAATGTATCTAATGTTAAATTCAGAGGAGATATTAATAATCAGTACAGAGCTGAAGATTTTGGTTCACCTGCTGGTGTTCCTTCAGGTGAGTTAGATTTAGTGGCTAAAAAATTCCGATTACCTAAAGTAGCAAAGTTTAATTTGGCCTTAGATCAGAAATTACCATATGGTATTAATATGACCATTGAAGGCGATTATACAAGAAATGTAAATCAGGTTGAATATAAAAACGTGAATATTGTGCCTCCAACTTTAATGAGTAATGGAGTAGGGAGCAGACCAATCTATTCAAAAGGAACTCGTCCAAATAAAATTGATCTAGGAACTAGAAACCCCTACAACGGTAATATTTATCTTTTGACCAATACAAATAATAATACTGGCTATGCTTATACCTTATCTTTACTATTGGATAAGAAATTTGAAAATGGCATAACCGCTAATTTAGCTTACGTGTTTAATAGATCCAGAGCAACAAACGATAATAGTAGCTCACAGAATTCCTCTCAGTGGAGATATAACGAAACGCCTTTTGGTAGAAATAACCTGCCTTTAAGTTTTTCAGATTATGATGCTGGGCATAGAATTACAGGGTACCTAGGTTACAACAAGAACTGGTTTAAATTTGGAGGAACAAGTTTTGGTTTGGTCTACACCGGTCAATCGGGAAACAGGTATTCTTATGTTATGAGAAATAGTATTGTTAATGATGACAGTAAATTCTCAACAAATGATTTAATATTTATACCTAATAAAGCGACAGATTTGGTATTTGTGCCCCTTAAAGTAGGTGCAGTTACATTTACTCCTGCAGAACAAGCTGCTGCTTTTGATGCCTACATTAATCAGGATGATTATTTAAGTAAAAACAGAGGGAAATTTGCAGAACGTAATGGTTCAAGATTGCCATTTATCAATTTATTTGATTTTCATTTTCAACAAAACTTCTTTGTTAAAACGGGCAACAAAAAACAAAATCTTGCATTTTCTTTTGACATTCAAAACTTAGGAAATCTACTTAATAAAGATTGGGGAAGAGTTTATTATCAAGGTTATGATAACTATCAATTGTTAACTTTTGATAGCTTTACTGCGGATAATACGCCACAATATCAATTTAACCCAAATACAAAAAGTACTAAAGATACGTACAGTATATCCGATAATTCATTATACAATTCATCAAGATGGACTGCACAAATTGGATTGAAGTATTTCTTTAGATAATTACAGCATAGATAATTTGTAAAACAAAACGGGTTGTTTCTTAATGAAACAACCCGTTTTGTTTTTTTATATAAAGTTTGTAAGCTTAATTATTCATCATTTTAATAAAACTCGTCAATTTTGCTTTCATCTCTCTTCTATCCACAATAAAATCTAAGAAACCATGCTCTAAAACAAATTCAGATGTTTGGAATCCTTTAGGTAAATCTTTTTTGATGGTTTCTTTAATTACTCTAGGACCTGCAAAACCAATTAATGCGCCAGGTTCAGCAATATTAATATCGCCCAACATCGCATAAGAAGCAGTTACACCACCAGTTGTAGGATCAGTTAATAAAGATATATATGGAATCTTAGCTTGTGCCAATAAGGCTAATTTAGCTGCTGTTTTAGCCATTTGCATTAATGAAAACGCAGCCTCCATCATTCTTGCTCCTCCAGATTTAGAGATCATCAAAAAAGGAATTTTATTTTTGATGCTATAATCAATAGATCGAGCAATTTTCTCTCCAACTACAGAGCCCATTGAACCTCCAATAAAGTTGAAATCCATACAGGCAATAACCAATTCTTCGCCACCAATTTTACCATGAGCGGCTCTGATAGCGTCTTTCAAGCCTGTTTTCTTGTAACTTTCTGCTAACCTATCTGTATAAGTTTTAGAATCGATAAAGTTTAATGGATCACCAGATGTTAAATTGCTAAATAATTCCACAAATGAGTTTTCATCAAATAAAACCTCAAAATATTCTTTAGAGCCTATTCTTAAATGGTAATTACAATATTGACAAACGTATTTATTCTCTACTTGTTCCGAATAGTGTAACGCTTTTTTACAATTAGGGCATTTATTCCAAACTCCATCTGGCGCTTCCTTCTTTTCTTCCGTGGATGTAGATATCCCTTTCGTACTTCTTTTAAACCAAGCCATATTTTAATATAGTGTGTTTGCAAATAAACGAAATTTTAATGAATTGTTTGAGGCTTTAAAACGGGGTGATAGTGCTAATTTTTAATATTATTCATCTTATCGGAGATATAGATAGATAAATTTTTTTAACTTCGACACCAAGAAAAATTGAATAAAATGAGTTTAAAAGATTTTAAAGGAGTTATTACCGGTGATCAGGTTCAAGAGTTATTTGAAAAAGCAAAAGAACATCAATTTGCTTTACCTGCAGTAAATATAATTGGAACAGATTCAATAAATGCGGTAATGGAAACTGCAAAAGCCGTGAATTCTCCGGTGATTGTGCAATTATCTAATGGAGGAGCACAATTCTATGCTGGTAAATCATTAAATAATGACAAACTTCAGGCTTGTATTTTAGGAGGCATATCGGCAGCACAACATGTTCACCTAGTTGCTGAACATTATGGTGTTGGGGTAATTTTACATACAGACCATTGTGCAAAAAAGTTATTGCCTTGGATAGATGGTTTATTGGATGCAGGGGAGAAATTTTTTGCTACACACGGAAAACCATTGTTTTCTTCTCACATGATCGACCTTTCGGAAGAGCCAATTGAAGAAAACATTGAGATATGTAAAAAATATTTAGCTAGAATGAGCAAAATTGGAATGACATTGGAAATTGAATTGGGTGTAACCGGAGGCGAGGAGGATGGTGTTGATAATTCTGATGTTGACTCTTCTAAATTATATACTCAGCCCGAAGAAGTTTCCTTCGCTTATGAAGAATTGAGCAAAATAAGTCCCCGATTTACAATTGCTGCAGCTTTCGGAAACGTTCATGGCGTATATAAGCCAGGTAATGTGAAACTGCAACCCGTTATTCTACACAATTCACAAGTTTATGTGAAGGATAAATTTAGTTTAAGTGCTGATAAGCCAATTAATTTTGTTTTCCATGGTGGTTCTGGCTCTTCTCAGGAAGAAATTAGAGAAGCAATATCTTATGGGGCTATCAAAATGAATATCGATACCGATATGCAGTGGGCTTTTTGGGAAGGCGTTTTAAATTACTATAAATCAAAAGAAGGATATTTACAATCTCAAATTGGTAGTCCCGATGGCGAAGATTCACCAAACAAAAAATACTACGATCCAAGAGTTTGGTTAAGAAAAGGAGAGGATCAATTTGTTAAGAGATTGACTGCTGCTTTTGAAGATTTAAATTGCATTGGCGTCAATAACAAATTGTAATATTTAAAAAGAGTAGCTTTAGTTAATAATGAGGCTGTCTTTTTGCAAGACAGCCTCATTATTTTTATTTAATCATCATGATGTCCATGGCCACCACCTTTATTTCCATGCTCACCATGCTCATGGTCATCTTCGTGATCTTCTGAATTCCTTCTTCTATCTCCATATCGCGGTTGGTCGCCATATCTGATTACTTTTTGATGATTATCATAATCTCTGTAATCCCCATATTCCTCTCTATCCCTTTCGTAGTTTTCATAGGCTCTGTGTCTATTTATCACAACTTTATAGCCTCGGTATAAATCATAATCTCGGTACCTACTAGGTAAGCTTGCCGAGAAAACCCATCTTCCATTACTTAAGTAAACAAATTGATGACGGGGAACATAATAATAAGATTCTATATCAGGTAAGTAGTAATATTCTACATGTTGGTAACCTGAAGGTCCCCAAGCGGGTTGCGAACCAATATTTACGCTGATATTAACCTGAGCCTCTACAGGAGAGGTCATCATTGATATGGAGCCCACTGCTAATGCTGCTAAAATGATTAACTTTTTCATAGTCTTTAAAATTAAATTATACCTCTACATACGCTATTTATGTGCCAATATTTTATGAGTTTGATAATAATTGCATTAAATTGATGAATTCATGCTAATTAAATTATATTTGAAAAATCACAATGAAACTACTGAAAAGTGGTTTTTTATTAAAAATGACGCTGATTTTAAACCCTAAAAATGAACAATACGAAGCTGTCATAGGTCTCGAAGTTCATGTTCAATTATCTACCCAATCAAAAGCTTTTTGTACAGATTCTGCTAGTTTTGGTAACGAACCAAATCAAAATATCAGTTCCGTTTCATTAGGCTTACCCGGTGCTTTGCCACTTTGTAATGAAAAAACAATTAGATACGCTACTCGATTAGGCTTAGCACTAAATTGTAAAATCAATCAGTTTAATTTTTTTGATAGGAAGAACTATTTCTACGCAGATTTACCTAAAGGATATCAAATTACACAAGATAACCAGCCTATATGCATCGGCGGAAGCCTAAAAATTAGATTAGAGAGTGGGAAAGAAAAAATTATTATTTTAAATCGTATTCACATGGAAGAGGATGCAGGTAAAAGTATCCATAATGTGGATGACGAGTATTCTTATATCGATTTAAATAGGGCTGGAGTCCCTCTATTAGAAGTTGTTACTGAGCCAATGATTGAATCGGGTGAGGAAGCGGCTGCTTATCTTACAGAGCTTCGAAAGCTGGTAAGATATCTTGATGTTTGTGATGGTAACATGGAAGAAGGCTCTATGCGATGCGACGCTAACATTTCTATTCGTCTTAAAGGAAGTAAAGAATTAGGCAATCGTTGTGAAGTAAAAAACTTAAATTCGATTAAAAATGTTCAGAAAGCAATTGAGTATGAGATAGAGCGTCAGATTAAGTTGACCGAAAGGGGAGAGCGAATTGAACAAAACACTTTGAATTTTGATGCAGTAACTGGTAGAACATCACCTTTAAGATCAAAAGAAATGGCAAATGATTACCGGTATTTTCCCGAGCCAGACTTATTACCTTTAGTCATATCAGATGATTTTTTGGCTGAAGTAAAGCGTGAAATGCCTGTCTTGCCAGAAGAGGTACTTCAAAAATTAACTAAAGAAATGGCTTTACCAATTTATGATGCCTTAGTGATTACTTCAGAAAAAAGTATGGCAGATTATTTTATGGCTATCACTCAATTTACCAATAATTATAAAATGGTATCCAATTGGGTAATGGGACCAATAAAGTCTTACCTTAACGAACAACAATTAAGTTTTGATGATTTTAAAGTTCCTGCAAGAGAAATTGCTCAGATTATTGAATTTATTGACGCTAAAACAATTAATTATACACAAGCGAAGGACCAGTTATTTATTGCTTTACTGCAACAACCGAAAAAAACAGTGAACAAATTAGTTGAGGAACTTCACTTAAAAATTAATGAGAACGCTGATGAGTTAGAAAGTTATATAGAAAAGGCTTTAGGTAAATTTCCGGATAAGGTGACAGAATACCACAATGGAAAAAAAGGAGTTATAGGCTTGTTTATGGGAGAGGTAATGAAGTTATCTCATGGAAAAATCGACGCCAAAAAAACAAATCAATTGTTAATAGAAAAAATAGAAAGTTTAAAATGAGAAAATGGTATGTTATAATAGCTTTAGGGGCTATTTTTAGTTTAAATGCTTGTAAAAACAAAAATGAATTCTCTATCAAGGGAGAGTTAAGCAATATTGGTGATGCTAAAAAAGTTGTACTTTTTATGTCAGATACTTTAGGACAAATGGCGCCTATTGATTCTACTTTTCTGAATGAAAACCACGAGTTTGTTTTGAAAGGTAAATCGGCTGAGCCAGAATTTTATCAATTATTAATAGGACAGCGTTCATATTTAGTGATTGCTGAAAACGGAGATGAAATTAAATTTAAAGCTGATTTAACTAATCCAGGTTCAAATTATGAATTGGAAGGATCTGAAGAAGCAAAGAAGATTTCTGAATATAATAAAATTACTTCTGAATTTAGTAAAAGTACAGGAGAGCTAGCCGAGAAATACAGTAAAATGATTACAGAAGATAGTAGTTTAAAAGATTCTATCATTGGTATTTTTAATGCCAAATCACAAGAATTATCAAAACCTTTTTTAGAAAAATCTTATCAATTTATTGAAGATAATGAAAACACTTTAAGCGCATTTTATGCAGCCAATGTGATGCTAGGAATGGATAATAGTGCCAGTTATGAGAATAAATTGATTGCTTATAGTAAGAAAGCTCAAAAAGCTTTTCCGAATAATAAAGCTGTAAATGCATTTGTTTCGCAAATGGAAAGAGCAGAAAAAGTGGCTATTGGGCAAATGGCTCCTAATATAACCGCTTTAACACCAGATGGTAAGACGTTAAGTCTCTCTGATTTTAAAGGAAAATATGTATTGTTAGATTTTTGGGCTTCTTGGTGTGGACCCTGTCGTTCAGAAAATCCAAATATTGTAAAACAATATGCGCTTTTTAAAGATAAAAACTTTACCATCTTTAGTTTTTCTTTGGATGATAACAAAGACCAATGGATAGAAGCCATTAAAAAAGACAAATTAGAGTGGAATCACGTTTCTGAATTAAAACAATGGGATGCTCCAACTGCACAGGCATATAATATTAATGCCATTCCAGCTTCTTTTATCGTTAACCCAGAAGGAAGAATCATTGCTAAAAATTTAAGAGGCGTTAAACTGCATGACTTTTTATCGCAAGCTTTGAAATAGGAGTCTAGAAATTGTTAACAATTTAGTTTCTAGAATAATAAATAATTAAATTTATCTTGTATAAAAACGAACAAACGATTAAGGTTTTGTAAACTTTAACAATTTATTAATATTATATTAACCATTACAACCATAAAACGCTCTAAATTCGTACAAACTAAAAATATGAGTACTAATAAGCCAAAGATTTTAATAGTTGACGATGAGCCTGATATTCTTGAGTTAATAGAATATAATTTAAAGAAGGAAGGTTATCAAGTTTTTACAGCTAGTAATGGTCAGGAAGCTGTTCAGGAAGCTCGAAAATCATTACCTGATTTAATCATTTTAGACATCATGATGCCTAAGATGGATGGAATTGAGGCTTGCAGAATCATGAGAGCTATGCCGGAGTTTAAAAATACGTTCATGGTATTTTTAACAGCCAGAAGTGAGGAATACTCTGAAATTGCAGGTTTTAATGTAGGTGCTGATGACTATATCGCCAAACCTATTAAACCCAGAGCTTTAATCAGTCGTATCAACGCAATTTTGAGACGCAACGCTCAAAATGAAGAAGTGGTTGAAAATAAGGTAGAAATTGGTGATTTGGTAATTGATCGTGAAGCTTTCTTAGTTTATCAAAACGGAAAAAAAGTGGTTTTAGCGAAAAAAGAATTCGAATTATTATACCTATTAGCATCAAAACCAGCAAAAGTTTACACCAGAGAAGTCATCTTAAAAAATATTTGGGAAGACTCTGTAGTGGTTACCAACCGTACCATTGATGTTCACATCAGGAAGCTAAGAGAAAAATTAGGCGACACTTATGTAACTACGGTAAAAGGAGTTGGTTATAAATTTGATAGTTAAATTTTAAAAAAACTTATTAATTATTTAAACATCCTATAAAGATGTTTAAATAATTTTTCATCACCAGTGCATATATAATTCGCTGTATCTTTTTCAAGATTAAAGCTATATTTGCGCTTCATGAAAATTCCGAAACTTCAAGATTTAATCATATACGAAGACCCTCACATTATTGTGGTAAATAAGCCACCGTTCATCAGCTCATTAGATGAACGTGAAGGTGGTGAAATTAACATCCTCAGATTAGCGAAGCAATATCACGATGATGCACAAATTTGTCATCGTTTAGATAAAGAAACTTCTGGTGCCATGATTATTGCCAAAGATCCAGAGACCTATCGTTTTGTTTCTATGCAATTTGAGCATCGCGAAGTCAAAAAAGTATATCATGCTATTGTTGATGGAACGCATGTTTTTAATGAGTTATTAATTGATCTACCTATTTTAAATGCTGGTAAAGGAAACGTGATGATCAGTAGGGGCGAAGGGAAAAGAGCAGATACTTATTTCCAATCTATCAAGTATTTCAAACATTATACCTTAATAGAGGCTCGTCCAGTTACAGGCCGTATGCACCAGATTAGAATTCATTTGGCCACTCAAAGGGCGTCCATCGCAGGCGATGATATGTATGGTGGAAAACCTGTTTTCCTATCAAAAATCAAGCGTAATTATCGTGTCAGTAAAAACGAGGAAGAGCAACCTATTATGAAACGATTTGCTTTACATTCAAGAGAAGTGACTTTTAAGATCTCTGAAAACGAGAGCAAGACTTTCACGGCAGAATACCCTAAAGACTTTGGAGTTTTGTTAAAGTTATTGGAGAAAAACGATAGTTAGAAATAATTTTTAGGCAAGCATCACACTATTAAAAAAAAGCCATTTCCTTAAATTATTAAATTAAGGAAATGGCTTTTTGCATCTATTTTTATCTTTCTAATTTGAAATCTTTATCTTTTCTAGGTCTTTGAGGTGTATTTGCAACCTTCCAACCAGTTCTGTACATCCAATCTGCCATTTTCTTTAGCTTAGGATAATTGATGTTTTCAGCATTATCTTGTGGTGTGTGATAATCAGGATGTAAAAGTGAAGTGTACATTAAAGAAGGAATGCCTAATCTAGCATAAGGTAAATGGTCACTTCTAAAATACCAACCTTCTAGATGTGTCGTGGCATCCCAACTTTCATCTAACTTAAAATTTGGACCTTCTTTATTGGCATCCATTGCCATGTTGACCAAGTCTAAAGAATTTCTATGGGGAGGTAAAGCACCTAAAACTGTGGCGCTATCTATATTATTTCTACCAATCATATCCCCGTTTAAAACGGCAACAATATTATTAATAGGCACAGTTGGGTGAGCAGAATAATATCTAGATCCTAATAATCCTCTTTCCTCTGCACCATGGATAACCACTAATATGGATCTTTTAGCTGGATTTTTCACAAAAGCCCTCGCATTAGCCAAAACTGCAACGTTTACACTTGCATTGTCATCCGCACCATAATAAATAGAATCCCCCTTAATCTCATTCCTAACTCCATGAGCATCAATATGCCCGCTGTACATCAAATATTCTGATTTTAATTTAGGGTTAGTTCCATCAATTTTACCAACAATATTTACCGAGGGATAAGGATATTTAGCAATTATTAAATTAGTCTTTAGAGTAGCATTTTTGGCCATTATTTCTTTTTTAGCAGTCGCATGAACCCAAATTACAGGGACAGTAGTACTCACATTAACATTCGGTCCACCATCCATATCATAAGTCCCTCTCAGGAAGTTTTCGGCAGCATCATCCCAAGCTTTTTCAGCAGTTTCATCCGCAATAAAAATAATAGCTTTTGCACCTTTCTTCAGCAAAGGCAAACCATATTTAACATAAATAGATCTGCTATAACGCCAAGTTGGTAAAGAAACATTCATGTTGATCCCTTTTGGATTTGCTACGATTGCAACAACTTTGTCTTTAACATCAATATCATTATCAATAGTTAACGCATCGCCTAGATAAACAATTGGAGCGTCAATAGATACATTTGCCATTTGTGACACTGCTGCGTCTTTCCAAAGTGTTAAAGGTTTATTATTAATTTGGATGGTAGATTCATCAGTAATATGATTACGCCATAAAGTAAAATATTGGAAATAAGTACCATCATCTCCAGCAGGTTTAATTCCGATGATCCGATATTGTTCAGCAATCCACATTGCCGCCTTTAATTCATCTAAAGTACCAGCAGACCTACCCTTAAAATGGGCATCAGCCATGTAGTACAAATCCTTTTTTAAATCTTCAATTTTAATAGCGCTTAAAGCTGGAGGATTATTTATTTGCGCAAATAGCTGATTGAGAAATATAAATGATAAAAATAATAAGGATAGTTTTTTCATGTCTCTTCTTGAATTTTATTCAAGGTATTCATTTTAGGGAAATAAAATCACGATGGATTTGTAATTTTTTTGAACCAAAAAACTTAAGAGAGATAGGCTTTTTAAAATTAAAATACCATTAATGAGTAGTTATGGACTACTTTAGAATTTTGATGACCGTAATCTTCAAAAATAAATTACGCAGTCTTTCTTTTACTGATTCTATTTTGAACCACCGCATAAACAGCTGGTACTATAGTAAATAAAATAATTCCTAAAATGATTAAAGAAAAATTCTTTTTAAAGAAAGGG
>JAHJVW010000123.1 GCA_018828585.1 Bacteroidota bacterium | reverse complement strand
AAGTTTTGATATCGAAGAATTTGATATGCCTTTAGAGTACGGAAAAGATATTTCCTTTCAAGATCAGATGGAGATATCCAGAAAAGGCACCATCATCATACTTGATCTATTAAAAAAATATCAAATTAAAGCAAACTAAAAATAAAATAAAATGAAAAATTTAAAAGGTTTAATTATGGTAATTGTTATGGGTACGGTAGCCTGCAATAACAACAGTAAACAAAGTAAAACAGATACTTTAGCAAATGCTATTGTGCCAACCGATACTATGCAAATAAAGAAGCCATTAAGCGGTAAAGTCCCTCTGGAAAACCTCTCTGTTAAAGCAAAGGAATACATTTCCCAAAATTATAGTGGCTTCACCATCTCAGGTTCGGTATATGACCCATTATGCGGTGGAGGGGATGCAATAGATGTTGCAATAAACAAAAAAGGAATGCCGAATTATTCATTAATATTCCTGCCAGACGGAACTTTCGTACAACAAGAAGAAGATGTAAATCTGGATAAAGCGCCAGCAAACGTATTAAAAGCTGTATCAGAAAAATTTGCAGATTATAAGCCAGCCCATCAAATTGAACGACTGACATTAGCAGATAAAACAATACAATATCTTTTAGACATTTCTAAAGGTGCTGCAACAAAGGAAGTGATTTTTAAAGAAGATGGAACTATTGTTTGTGAGAGTAAGGATTGAAAATGACAGATAAATTAATAAAGTTGCTAAAGAACTTGTTCGAGGATTTTATGCTGAAAGTTAAACTTGATTTTTTTGTGTTTTGATATAAATGAATTAAAGTAGAAGCTTAAAAATAATACAGAATTAAACTTTCGCAAAAATACTTTTAGAATTTTCAAAATGAGGGTTATGATAAATAACTCGTGTGAACAATCATTGTACAATCAAGGATTTGAAAATTTGATAAATTGTTATCTAAAATCGATAAACGAAATTTAGCATCTATAAAGAGATACGAATGAAATTTTTTTTCACGAATTTACTTATTAGCTTTTTTTGTTTAAACGCTATTGGACAAAATAAAAATGAATTAAAAATAATTGAAAAACCAATTGTTTACAACAAAGAAAGAGTAAAACTAAGCATCGAATATTTAAAAATTAGGTATGGAATTATTCAAGACAAACCAACAATAATTCCTAAAATAATTGTTTTGCATTATACTGAAGGGGGTAACATTTTAAGCAATTTTAATTATTTCAATCATGTAAAAATAGAAAATGAAAGAAAAATAGGTAAAAATCAAAGTAAGTTAAATGTTTCAGCACACTATTTAATTGATAGAGATGGTAAAATTTACCATTTAGTTCCTGATACTGTATTTGCAAGACACACTATAGGATTAAATTATTGCGCAATAGGTATTGAAAACATTGGAAGCAATAAAGAACCCTTAACAAATCAACAAATTCAATCTAATGCTAAACTTATTAGAAAATTATGCTCAAAATTTAGAATAGAATATTTAATAGGTCATTCAGAGTATGTAAACTTTAGATACACGCCCTTATGGAAAGAAACTAATTCTAAATATTTTATTCACAAAGAAGATCCAGGAACACACTTTCTAATTGAAGTAAGAAAATTAATTGTTGATTTGAAACTAAAAAGTAAACCTTAAAAATTTATCTAACCTTGTTTAGAAAGAAAAGGTGAATATTTTGGATTTGAATAACCACTTTCGACCTTATTATTTGCAGGTGTCTCAATTGGTGATCGATCTATTTACATAAGATCCAAAAGATGGCGGACTGGGAATATCATCAGCAATAATTAATGCAATCTTTTTGATTGTTATTGTGAGACTGGTGGTTTATCTTTCTATTAAATAAAGTTCAAGAATCTCCAAAGAAGAAGCATCAATGTGCTGCTTTTATGTTTTTTAATTTATAATTGTTCAATTAATTGATATCAATAAATCATAGTATGAAAAATAAGCTCCTTACCCTAATCTTTATTCTCTTCAGCTTTCATCAGCTTAATGCCCAAAGTCTTGATTTAAAGATTTTGGAGCATATTAATGGTTCTGTTAATCCCGGCCCAGATCGATTTTGGAACTCCGTTTCTGATCAATCCTTTAAAATAGATGTAGCGGTTCCTTTAAGTTTATTTACGGTTGGGCTTATTAAACATGATCAATCCTTAAAAGTAAAGGCTTATGAAACGGGTGTAGCGGTAATTGGCGCTGGAGGAGCTGCATTCATTCTAAAAAAAATAGTTCAACGAGATAGACCAGCCATCACTTACCCAGGAATAATTATCCCAAAGGTTGTGGAGACTGATTACTCCTTTCCTTCTGGTCACGCTTCTTTTGCTTTTGCAACTGCTACCTCTTTAAGTCTTGCTTTCCCTAAATGGTATGTCATCGTTCCCTCATTTGTATATGCTGGCACTGTTGCTTATTCTAGGTTATATTTAGGCGTTCATTATCCAAGTGACGTCATTGGGGGTGCCATTATAGGAATGGCATCGTCATATATCACATTTCAAGCGCAAAAGTTACTTATTGAAAGAAAGTACCGTCGTAAACACTAGATAAAGTAAATTTGGGTTTAATAGTTTTCAGACTACTAAGATGATAACCTTTTAAAAGTCATTGTTTTGGAGATGAATTCAAAATGCCAAAACCCCTTAACTTGTAACAAGCCATCATCACTAAAATAAACTACAGAGCTCCATTCTCTACCGCTCAAAGGGTCATAAATCATTCCTCCTTCCCATCTTTGGGATTGAGAATTATAAGTCAACTCTTTAAGAATATCCAAACCTATAATTTTTCTAGATCTTAAGTTTACATCAGGATTATGTAAATCGGTTCTCATCGCCATAGGTTTTGCAGGATTATCATCATCATTAAACCAGCATACCTTTGCCTTAAATTCATTATTTTCTTTGTAGATTTCTACAATCACATTCTTTTGTAGAGAAATCCATCTTCCTAATATGAGATTTTCTGCTGTGGTGATTGGCGTAACCCCCGCTTTAGGAACAAACCAAACTATAAGCATTAAAATGATATTCAAGTTCATACGATGATTAAGATTTGATTCTACTAAGTTCTAATGGTTTTATAAGTTTTTGATGAATATTTGAACTGGATTTCTTTTTTTGCTTAAATGGATATCTCATTAGCGTATTGAAATCATGAAATTTTTCTTCATTTGTAATATCCAAACCATACACTATCTCTGAAGATTTTAGCTTAGCATAAGTTCCAAAGAGTCTGTCCCAAACACATAGAATATCTCCATAATTGCAATCAGTATAAGGTAATTTGTGATGATGATGAACTTTATGTAATCCTGGCGTGATAAAAATAAGACTTAAAAGGTGTTCGGCTTTTTTCGGAAATGACATAGAAGTATGGGATACAATATTAAAAAAGCTTTGAATAAACTGCCTGATAATCAATACAAGAATGGGTACGCCCGTAAAGTAAACCACAAAAATCATCATACTTACCCTAACAAAGGTCTCTATGGGATGCTCTCTAACAGTTGTACTTACATCCATTTTGGTGTCACTATGATGTACAAGGTGGAAATTCCATAGATAAGCTACTTTGTGCATAGTAAAATGGTATAGATATTCGAAAAAGTCTAAAAGTATAATTCCAACAAAGATTCTGAGTATTAAATGAGAGGTATAAGGAATTTTATAAAGAATTCCCCAATGGTGAAAAGAGGTCCATTCCATTACTTTTATCAATAAAACTGTTAAAGGTAGTTGTACAGCTACCGCGGTTAGGATAAACCAAAGATTTAAACGAGTGTGTTTCCATTTGCTTTGTAAATTTTCCTTTTTAAAAAGCAATTCTGAATGCCATAATCCAACAATAACGATTGCAAAAAAGAATAATTGAATAGTGGTGTGGTCTGGAGATAAGTGTACAGGGTTCATATTTGATGGATCGCTTAACTGAAATATTATTCAGGATAAATAAAAGTTACGAAACTGCTATTTTGCTTTGCAGCGAAAAAACCAATTGCCGCATTTCCAAATTGTCCTTCCTGAAGAAAAACAGGCTCAATAAATGGATTATATTGTGCCAGTTTTTGACGGTCTAATTGTGCAAAGAAATCATAGGCATTTTTATCAAAACTTTGGATATAGATGTCGCCCTTAGTTCCTTTTTTATGAGAATATGCTGGCTCAATTACAATTTTTAGTTGTTTACCTTCATTGCCCACATCGTTAAAAACAGCTCGTCCAATTTCATTAACTTGGATGGTCCCATTCCCTAAACAGGTGCTAACAATTGGTGCTTCTGCTTTTTTGGTACTTGTGTCGGCAGAACGCTTCATCTCGTAGCGATAAAAATTAGTTTGATTGCTTACATCTTTAAAATAGATGATTACCCCTTCATGCTCTCCATATAAATCATTGTAATTAGTGACATAGGAAGTACTATCTATAACTGGTGCTCCTAAATCTGTAGTGGCACTCGCAGTATATGTTTTTCCATCAGCAAGGATAGATAAATTGTATTTTGTATTTCTTTGGATTTTATTATGCCCACGATAGAAAAAATTGTACTGACAATCGATTTTGTCGAAAATACTATCTAGTTTCAAAAAATCTGTAGAATTAGAGCTTGAAATGGCGATTTGTGCATTTCTAACAATCAGTTGATTTTTCTTTACTGCTTTATCAAAATATGGTACTGTATGATTAAAGTAAATAATAGGAATAGAATCAGGCTCAATAAAGCCTTGTATACTTACCTTGTTTTTATAAACTGGTGGTTTGACAGTGATGTTCTTTTCGCAAGCGAGAATGAAGCCTAAAGAAATTATCGTTAAATAAATGAATGCTTTTTTCATGATTAAAATTTAAAATTAAAGCTAACGCTAGGAATGATTGGAAGAAGAGACACTTGTTTTGCCTGCGGTTGTTTTGTTGCAGGATCAACTCCTAAGTAGACAAAATAGGGATTAGCTCTGCTGTAAACATTATAGAAGCCGAATACCCATTCTCTTTCATAAGGAAACTTTTTAAAGAGTTTTGCTTGTTTTTTGTTGGAGAAGCTAATGTCTAATCTGTTATAAGCTTTCAATCTGCTATTATTTCTATTGGTATAGTCATAGTAGTAATTGTCATACAATGAGCCATCACCATAAACCAACACTTTTCCTGCTGGTAAAGTATAAGGCTTACCTGTATAATAAACCAAATCAGCGGATAGCGTCCAAGTTTTGGTAAGTTCATAACTTGCAGCTAAAGAAAGATTATTTGTCCGGTCGTAGGAGGAGGGGAATGAATTGCCAAAGTTGAGATCCGGAAATTGTTGAGTTGATTTAGATAACGTGTAACTTGCCCAGCCCGTTAAACGTCCGAAGTTCTTTTTTATAAATAGTTCAACTCCATAGGATTTTCCTTTTCCAAAAGTGAGTACATTATCCAAATTTGTGTTTAATAAAATCTGAGTACCTTCTTTAAATAAAACCTGATTGTTCATCGTTTTATAGTAAACTTCAAGACTTGTCTCGATCTCGTTATCTTTAAAATTCTTGAATAAACCCAGTGCAACCTGATTACTGGTTTGTGGTTTGATTTTATTACTGCTGGTCAGCCAAATATCAGCAGGTAATGATGCAGTACTGCTTGGCACCAAATGTACAAATTGATTCATCTGTGTATAAGAAGCTTTTAAAGAGGTGCTTTTATTTAAAGATAACCGAGTGGTTATACGCGGTTCAATATTGGTATATGTTTTTCCTGAGGCATTAAATACAGGTATCCTGACGCCATAATTCACCGATAAGTTTTCTGAAAGCTGATAATCATCATTCACATAAAAGGCCGCTTCACTTGAATACCGTTTGGTCAAACTATCCGGATTAATAGCGACCTTATTCCCTTTTTTTGGGATTTTTGCAGATATTGCTCCAGGATATAGCGTATGATAGGTGTAGTTTGCACCAAATTTAATGGTGTGCTTGGTGCTAGGTGTAGCAGTGAAATCAGTTTTAGCATTGATATCTTTAATGCCGGTGTATAATACCTGATAATAGCTATTTTGTGCTGTTCCTAATTGTAGGTGATAATCATTATAAATCAAAGAAGTGTTTGAGAATATTTTATTTCCATATAAATGATTCCATCTTAAACTGGCGGTGCTATTTCCGAAATTTGTCCCATAGTTTAAGCTATTGGCGCCTGTATAGGCAGCATCATCATTCCCTTTAAATACACTTATAAAGAGATGGTCATTTTTTCCCAACTCATAATTCACCTTGGCATTGATATCATAAAACCGATAGGTGGTTGTTTTAGAGATCTGTTTTAAAAAAAGATCTATGTAGCTCCGGCGAGCAGAAATAATGAACGATGATTTATTTTTTTGTATAGGTCCCTGAAAAGTAAGATTTCCGGAAATAAGTCCTAAACCACCTTCAGTTACAAATTTCGTTTTGTTCCCCTCCTTCATTTTTATATCAAGAATAGAACTTAAACGCCCCCCGTATTGGGAAGGAAAACCACCTTTAATTAATTTTACACTATTGATGGCATTCACATTAAATGTACTAAACAAACCAAAAAGATGACTGGGATTGTAAACGGTAGCTTCATCTAACTGAATGAGGTTTTGATCTAAGTTACCCCCTCTTACATAAAATCCTGTTGTTCCTTCCTGCCCACCCTGCACTCCAGGTAAAAGTTGTATGGTCTTTAAAATGTCATGTTCACCTAACAATACTGGGAGCTCTTTAATTGCTCTGATAGGAATATCAATCACGCCCATTTGTGCTTTCTTTACATTATCCTCATTACGATTGGCATTTACCACCACTTCATTTAATGTGCTATTTGCCTGCTGTAATAGTATATCAACCTGTAAGCTCTTTTTATTTACAATTTGTTTGGCCACGGGTTGATAGCCGTTATAGGAAATTAAAATAGCTGTGGTGTCGGCAGTAGGAAAGGTGAGCGAATAATAACCATATTGGTTAGAGGTAGCTCCAATCTTTAATTTTGGAATCTGTATAGCAGCGCCTATTAATGCTTCTTTAGTATTTGCATCTTTAATATAACCGCTTATGGTAGTTTTTTGAGCAAAAGCAAGGGTAGGCAAAAGCAACACTAACCAAACTAATTTTTTAAATCGTGTGAGCATAAAATACAGGATAAAAAAAATCACCTTTTTATAATCAGGATAACCGTGACTTTATGATTTTTTAAGTCGGTTCTGGTTATAAAATGGTGATTTAAAAATTAAAAGTTTATAAATTGAACTTAATCTTTTTGTGAAAATTTATTAATATTTCCTTTTATCTTATTATAAATAATAACATTATTGGTCTTATTAATGATGATGGCACCATTTGTTAAAGTTGCCTGATCAAAATCAGGGTCCGTTACTCCTAATAATAGTTTCATGTAATCTAAGTTAATGGAAGCTACAGAATTACTTTGAGCAGAAATTATCAAATTTTTCAAAGTAGCGAGGATCTTAAGGTCATCATTTTGTCCTCCTTGGAAATCGCCATTTTGTTGATTATTGGTTTGAGTGTTAATTACACCCTCGTTTAAAGAAAATTCAACTATTTTATTTACACCAGAAGCATTTGTATAATTACCTTTTAAGTATAAAGCAGGTAGAGAAACTGTTTGAGAAATATCGATTTTTACCAGCAAACTATCATAACTTCCAATAGCAATATCAACTATTCCTAATGATTGGTTAGGTACAAATAAATCAATTTTCTTTACTGAATCTTCTGTATTTTTTTCATTTAAATTTTCATTTCCTTCTTTAGAAGATTTTTCACTTTCATTTTTATTATTTACTTCAATTCCAGAAAGATTTAAAAATCCCAAATTCCAGCTAATTTTAGAGGCATTTACTCCTTTAATTGCTGGGGTGTTAGTACTGCTTAATTGAAAGGAAGAATTAAGAGAATTTATTTTTAAGGCTACTTTGCCTTTAAGTGCATTGTCTTTTTTAGTACAGGCCGTAATGGCAAGTAAAGAAAGACCAATCATCATGATTTTTGTTTGAGTTCTCATTTCTTTAAAATTTTTCATTTTCATTTTTAAAAACATTAGGATGTATTTTAATATATACTTTGAAGACAATGGTCGACTAAGAAAGTCCTATACATTTTATTTTTTATCAAAATCTTTGTTTGATGAAAGAAAGGAGCATGTAAAATGGTGCTATTTTTCAAGATCTATAGCAGCAATTTTTTTTGTTATTACATCAGTGCAATAAAAATAACCCAACGCTTTACCAGAAATGTTTCCTTTTACTGCTCCAGGATTTGTAGAAAAAACACTTTTCCAATCAGTTTCTTGAAAAAGATTATAGAGGTATTTCTCATAATCTGCCGAGGCTGAAAATTTATAAATCTTTATGGAATCTGCCGGGTGAACATTAAAATTAGACCTGTTTTCTAATACAGGGAACAAACCATAAGGTGGGGCATTGGTATGAATGTAGGAGTACGATTGATTTTCTCCCAGTTTTGATACTTCCCAATCTTTTTGATTTGGTAAAAGATAAAATAATTTGCCTGGGTTTAAGGCTCCAAATAGATGTTTGGGTACGGCTAAAGTTAAATTTGCATCCTGTCGCTGACTAGTAATATTTAAATCATTAATGGTGATGGGTAAGGCTCTTTTTAAAGTATCATCTGCTTCATATATTTTCTCCTTGTATAAAATTTTTAAATGATAAGCTTGGTTGTATTTTTTGTTATCGGTTAAGAAACCACTGTAAATCCCAGTCGCGGTATTAATTTTGAGTGGGATATCATCTATAAAAACTTGAGCATCAAGAATTTTTATCACACTATCTGAGATTTTATAAGAAGGTAAACTAAGTTTAATAAACTGTTCTTGGGTAAAGGTATTTACGCCACCTTCCACAACTAGGTCAAATTTTGAAATTGGATCTTGAAATTTCACTCGATCTATCAATTCATTTTTGCAGGAATTTACAAAAGGAATCAGCAGTAGCAGATATTTTTTCAACGAATTCATGATCAATATTTAAAACTGTAAGACACCGTTGGAACAATTCCTGAGAATGATTCTTCAAAACCTAAATTTCTATTTGTTAAGTTCTGGCTTAGCCTATAAAATAAAGGATTTCTTCGGCCATAAACATTATAAACTCCAAATGTCCATGTACTTTTCCATCGCTTATTTAAAGTGTCATTGATTTTTATTTTGGGTTTTAGCTCAGCAATAATATCTAATCTGTTAAAGTTTGGAAACCTCGAATTGTTTCGCCCTTCATAAATAGGAATCTTTTGTCCATTATCAGTATAAAAGCCAGTTGGTAAAGTTATAGGCCGACCAGTGCTGTAATTAAAAAACGAACTAAAAGTGAGTCTTTGACTAATTTGATAGCTGATATTAAGCTTTAAGTCATTCGGAATATCATAAAGAGCAGGGTATTTAAGGTTATTATTGATGCCATTAATTTTTCTAAAAGTTCTGGAATAGCTATAACTTAAGTCTCCTGAGATTTTGCCGATACTTTTTGCCCAGTTGAACTCTATTCCGTAGGCATTGGCATCCCCAAACCGTAAATCATTTTCAAATAATGGATTCAATAATATTTGTGAATGGTCTATTAAATCTACCTGATGAGACATTTTTTTATAATACAATGAAAGGCCTAAAAGATTTTTATTTTTTTGATAGAAGTTATAGTTTATAGATAGAACATCTGCAATTTGAGGTTTTATTTTTGAATGTGAAGGAATCCAAGTTTCAAGGGAAGTATAAGAGAGTTCGTTATTTTGAATAAATTGGAGATTTTGGACATTCCTCATATAAGAAAATTTTAAAATTTGATGAGGTCTAAATTGATAAGCCAATTGAAAACGAGGTTCTAAATTAATAAATAGCTCATTCGGTTTAGAAATATGATTTTGGATAGCATCTTCTTTAACATCAAAATAATCTAGTCGTAGGCCATAATTTAATTGAAATGGAGAAGTTAGCTGTAGTTTTTGATTGAAGTAAAGAATAAATTCATTCGCATTAAATTTAGGTAACCCAAAGCTAGCGGAGCTTTGATCTGTTTCTCCAGGCCTAATATGATGGCGAACTCCGCTGATCCCAAATTGTATCGTATTCTCGGGTTTATGATAAAAAGTAAAATCACCTTTGAGTTGCACATCTTGTATTCCAGTGAGCCAGTTACTATTTATTCCTAAGGTGGTTAAACCTATTGTGTTGGTGTAATTACTATAAATTGCCGAGAAGTTTACAAACAACTTTGGATTAAAAATATGATTAAATCTTAAAGTTGATGTGGTATTACTCCAGTTGTTAGCATAGTTATTATCTGAAAACAAGTGATCTATACCTTTATAAATAGAGAAATAAACTCTATTTTTTTTATTGAAGATATAATTAGTTTTTAAATTGAAATCATAATAATTGGCATTGATATTAAAGAAACGAAAATTGTTATTGTAGATATCTGTTAAGCTTCTTCTGAAAGCAAAAAGAAAAGAACTGGTATCTTTTACAATTGGACCCTCAACTGCAATCCTGGCAGAAAGTAAACTAGCTCCCCCTTTTATATGAAATTCTGATAAGCTACCCTCATCTAATTTAGTGTCTATCACAGAAGACAATCGTCCCCCAAAATTGGCTGGAATATAATCTTTATAAAGTTGTACACTTTTGATGGCATCTATATTATACACAGAAACTAGTCCAAACAAATGAGTGGGGTTATAAACAGGTGCCTCATCTATCAAAAGTAAATTTTGATCTAAATTTCCTCCTCTAACTGATAAACCAGCACTACCTTCAGATTGATTTTTTATGCCTACTTGCATTTGAAGTGCTTTTAAAACATCTACCTCTCCTCCAAAATAAGGTGTTTTCTTTAATTTAGTGATTGAAATACTTTTTGCAGATTTCATCATTTCCGTTGAATCAGTTTCTGTTTGGGAAGCAACGTTAATTTCTGCAAGTTGAAACGGACTTTTTTTAAGTGCAATACTTAAATATTGATCTTTATTTAGAATTATTTGGGTTCTTTTAAAGTCGTAGCCAATATAAGAAGCTGTTAATACATGGCTACCTTCAGGAATGGTTATCGAATAGTATCCGTAAGAGTTAGATTGTTCTTTAACATGATCAATTTGCAAAGTAGCGCCTATCAAATTTTCGCCTGATTCTTCGTCATAAATAATGCCATTAATGGTGTGTTGGGCTTCAGAAGCGGGGGTGATTACAATGCTGTTAGCTACTTCTTTATAAATTAAATGGGTATTATTTAAAATATAACTTAAAATAGTTTCTACTTTTTGATTTGTAAAATTTTTAGATTGGATTTTTTTTTGTGGAATGGTAGACGGATCAAATGCAAAAGAAATTCCAGTTCTTTTTTGAAGAATTTCAATGGCTTTGTCTATGGTAGTTTTATTTAATTGTAAAGAGATCTTAGTATCTAAAAGTGGACTTTGCGCTAGTGAAGTCTTCGAACAAACTAAAACAAAAACTAAAAACAGGATGATATTTCTAAAACAAAAACTAAAAAAAACTCTAACCATCAGATAAACTAATCGAATGCTAATTTAGTGATTAATTGAGTATCACTTGTAGCCTGATTTTTTTATTTGAAACAAATTTTGCCTTCTTCGTGAGTAACTTTAAGATTCAATGTTTCGGCAATTACCAATATGATATCATTGAGCCTTTGTTTTTTAAATTCCCCAGTAAATTTACGAGCATTCAAATCAGTGTTTTTAAGCACTATTTTTTGATGATATACCGATTCTAAGGTCTTTACAACTTCGGATAATGAAGTATTTTTAAAATAAATATTTTGATCGGCATAAGCTTTATAATTTTTATTCTTTATGACTGTTTTTTTTATGGTTTTTTCTTCAATTTGATAATAGGCTGCCTCACCCGCTTTTACAAATGCTTTGGTAGGTTGATCCTTGATACTTAATTTTACTTCACCAGAATTAACTGCAACATTCACCTTGTTTTTAAGCACTTCAACATTGAAACTAGTACCAATATCTGTAATGCTTAATTTTTTATAATGAATAGAAAATGGTTGAGTGGGGTTGTGAACAACATCTAAAAAACATTCTCCATTAATCAAATTAAGCCTTCTTTCATCCTTGAAATTATTTTTTGAATAAGTTATCAGTGTGTTATTATTCAAAGTTACTCTGGATTGATCAGGTAAAATAAATTGCTTGGTTTCAAATGCCGCAGTTTTTAAGGTAACGGTGTCTAAGCTATGCTGTATATAAAAAATGGCGGAAAGGACTAGAAACAAAGATGCAGCAATAGCCAACCAATTACTTAATTTTAAAGTTTGATGTTTTGGTTTATTTTCTGCTTCATAATGTTGAAGTTTTTTATGTAGGGAGGCTAAAGACTTTTCAGTATTAAGATGTTGGTATTTTTCTAACAAGCTGAGGTTACTTTCAATTTTTGAAATATCATTATATAAGGCATTATTTTCAGGAGTTAATGATCTCCATTCTAATAGCCTTTCAGCATCCTCAGGTGAAATAGTTCCCTCTCTCTCTTGAATAATCAAAGAGATGTAGAAAGATTCTTCTTCATTAATATTAAAATCACTCATTTCTTAATTGACAAATTATAAGCTTAAAAGTCCTATATATACGATCATTATAATGATCAACATCTCTTTACTGCTGCCCATCTCCCTCAATTTTTTATAAGCATAAGTTAAGTGATTCTTAACCGTTTTAATGGAAATATTAAGCTGTGCTGCTATTTCTTGTTGTTTTAGCTTATGATACTTGCTCATGAAAAGAATTTTTTTACATTGAGGCGGCAGTTTTTCAATCGATTCTTCTAATAATATCAATTTCCTTTCTATAAAATAAGTATCATCAGCATCCTCATCCGTAAAAATGATGTCATCTGCTTGATAATTCTCCGCTAATTCCTTCGATCTTTTTATTTTTTTTAGAGCATTTAAAGAGGTGTTCACTACAGCTTTAGATAAATAAGCGCTAAGTGATTGATTGATAATTAACGTTGACGATTGATCCCATATTTTCATAAAGACATCATGCACAACTTCTTCTGAAACTTCTTGATGATGGGTGTATTTAAAAGAAATCACAAACAGTCTTTTATAGTGAGTGCGGTATAACTTATCGAATTCTCGATAGTTCTTTGATGCTATCTCCTTTAAAACCTCCTGATCATTGAACTCTTTTATCATGTGGAAGGTTTAAATATAGATATACTAAGGAAAATATCAATTGATTTTCAATTATTTTGATAGTTCAGCTTTAAAAGATCTTATCTATTTGTTGAAATGTTTGATTCTAGTAAGGCATATCATTTTTTTAAATAACTTTTAAAGTAATTCAAGTTTGTAAAAAAAAAATTAACTATACCATAGTGCTTAAATAATACGCCATTCGATAATATGATAGCAACTAAATAAATTTTATTACACCATCTTTAATGACAGTTTTAAAATTTATTTAGTTACATTATTCAAATAAAATCTAGGTATTTAATCAATTTTGGAAAACTTATTAATATTTGTCTTTATAAGATTATAAAGAGTACTGTTACTAGTTTTATTAATGATGATTTTTCCATTAACCTGAGTTGCAGCTTCAAAATCCGTAGCCCTAACGCCATTAAATAGCAATTTAAAATCAACATTTACGGTTGCTGTTGCAATGTTCTGTGTATCAACATTTAGGCTATTGGCAAGTGCTAATATCTCTAAGCCGTTATCTTTACCTCCTTGGTAATTGCCATTTTGTTGATCATTATTACTGCTATTAATATCTCCCTCATTCAAGGAGAACTCTACTGGTATCAAGTTATCATTATTATCAGTGAATTTTCCTTTTAAAAATAGAGCTGGTGCTGATACGGTTTGTGCTATATCCACTCTGATTTTAACATTGGAATAATTACCAGGAGCTATAGAAACATTAAGAAATTTTTGATTTGGAGTAAAAAGATTAATTATCGAAGAGGTATCTTCCAGCGAATGCTCGGTTTTACTTTTCTTTTTTCCTTCAATTTCTCCTAAAATGCTATCTATACCAACTTTGTTTACATTCATAAAACCTTCATCCCATTCTAAATTGGTCTTTGTTGATGACGTCTTTGCAACTGTCATAAGTGATAGGTTAGTATTTATTGGATTGAAGTGTAATTGTAATTTGCCTAATGGTTTTGAGTTCTCATTCTTAGTACAAGAAATTAAAATACTCCATGATAAAATAAGACCAAACGCAATCAATAAGATGTTTTTGAAATTCATAATTCTCCCAATTTTAAAGTGAATTACTAATAAGACCTTTCATTAGATAAAAAGTCCTATAAAGAATTTTATAAAAATGTTTCGGTAGATTAAAACTTAACCTGAATGGAATAAAATGAATCTACCATACTACCTCCAAAATTACATCTGTTGCAACTCCACCTTGTAGATTGAGATCATTTTCAGAATTATCTCTCATTTTCTGAAAGATGTTAAACTTGTTACTGTTGCTTACATCTGTTAGTAATTTATAATAGCGCTAAGTATAATTTCACTAAAATCAATCGGCTTTAAAAGACACTATAAATTTATTTTCAAAGCCAAATTAAATATCCGTCCTTCTAGTGGCGCATAAATCTGACGAAAAGAGGGATCATTGAAAGGAGGAATTACTAAAGTTTCCTGCCTACTTTGTCTTACATCCAATACATTCTCTAAATTACCAATCAGACTAAAATGCTTAAAATACTTTTGTAAGCTTAAACCTAAAGTAAAAAAAGAGGGTGTTTTAACATCCTGATCCCGGTACATGGAAGACAAATAAAAACCTTCTGCCGTGAAAGAATATTTTCCTTCGATTTCATAAATAACATCCAAATTGGCTTTGTGTTTTGGCGTAAGGGGAATGAAAGACTGATTATAATCATAAGTCCTTTTGGCGTTTATAAAGGTGTAAGCGCCAATAATCTGAAAAGCATCTTCCCTGAATTTAATATCGCTTTCAAAACCTGAAGTAATAATTGGCAACGATTCGTTTAAATAGGTGTCTTGTTGCAAAACCAACGGTTGATGAATTCTTGTAGTGAAGAAAGACTGATTAAAAGTTAGACTAGCTTCATCATCCAAATCAACTTTATAGTTAAAATCGATATTGGCACTAATGGATTGTTCGGCCTTGATATTTTGGGGAAGTGGCTGTACTAAATTGATGCCCAGCTCTTCGGCCGAAGCTGAAAAAATAGTAGGCAGTTTATAACCTAGACCACTTCCCGCCCTAATGTAAAAATCCGGTTCCACTTGATAGCGTAAAGATAAACGAGGCAGGAAAAATAGCCCGAACTGATTTTGAAAATCGTTTCTTAAACCAATTTCTGCAATCAAATTTTTAGTCAATTTCCAATCATCCTGTAAAAAGACACCTAAAGTAACATATCGAAGATTTCGGCTTAAATGACTTAAACTGGTGTCTTCCTTAAAATTCTCGGTATTTAAATTTATTCCTGCAACAATAGTATGTTGATGAGTTTTATGAAATAAACTGATCTCACTATAGCTATTCCATTGATCACCGACAAAGGCAGTGGTAGCTTGATGAATAGATCTTTTAAAATAGCTTTCACTATTTTTCAGGGTTAATTGTGTGTTTGTGTTGAAATGATGATTAACCATTAATTGCGAGGATAATCGATGAGTGATATTCTGCTCGAAGTAAGAATGTTGGTTATTAGGCTGACGATTCAGTGCCAAGATATCCCCACCAATTCTTTTGTCAAATGTTCCGTTTAAACCCAAGCGAATAGAAGTATTTGGGTTAGGATAATAATAAAGAGTAGGCGAAACATTAAATGTTTGGGTTTTTGGTAATTCCGTAAAACCATCCTGATTAATGTCTTTTGCTTTTTGCCAACTATTGGCGGATAAAAAACTGAACCCTAATTTCTTCCATCTTTTAGAATAATACAAATTAGCATCTTGACCACCTAAAGAGGTGCCATTTAATAAAAATGTAAGTTCATGTTGTGGTTGTGGCTGCTTACTAATTAAATTAATAATTCCGGCAATGGCATCACCTCCATAAAGGGAAGAGGAGGAGCCTTTGATAAGTTCTATCTGTTTTAAATCCAAAGGAGGAATTTGGACAATACTTAATCCTTGCGAAAAGCCGCTATACAAGGGAAAGCCGTCTTTTAATACTTGCGTATATTTACCATCTAAACCTTGGAGTCGAATACTCACATTTCCGCTGATAGAGGAAGTTTGTTGGGGGAGCACACTACCTGATTCTGTTAAAAGTTTGGCAATGCCCATTGGTTTAATAACTCCTTCCTCTGAAACCTCTTCCTGCCCAATTACCTCTACCCTAATTGGATTATCTTCAATTCTAGAATTGGTACGGGTAGAGGTTACAATCACCTCCTGCATCTCATTGTCTTTAGGAATTAAAAAGACCTTTAAAGTATCCTTTTCAGGAAACTGACTGGCTTCAAAATCAATGGTTTGAGCAATGTAATTGAGCTCCGAAAAAGTAATCTTGAACTTATTTGAGGGTAAATTGAATAAAGTAACCACCCCATTTGCATCCGTAATTCCCATCTGCCCGGAATCTTTGATGAAAACCGAAACTCCAGCCAATGGAAGATGTGTTTTTGCGTCTTGTACAAGCGCAGTTATTTGATGTTGAGCCATTGCTGCCTGGGAAGCCAGCAACAAAAGCCATAAGAATTTTCTCATGTTAATAAATTGAAAATAAATGTTTTTAAAAACTAGCCGAAAAAGCTAAACATGAGGGGGCCTAAATAATGAATGGGTGTATCCTTCAGAGAATTGTTGTACTTCAGAAATAGTATATGATCCAAAATGAGTTAAATTTTGAATACGAGGACAGATAAAGGAAATTAGGATATAATTATTTGGATTTGGATGATGAATAAATTGTACTGAACCATAATCTTTTGGAGCAGCTTCATTCAAATTGTGTCCGAATAAGGTTTCACCATGAAGCAGGTAATCAAAAACAAAATCCGAGGGACTTGCCTCTTTTGCATTTTCCACCATTTGATATTTTTGATACATGCTACTTAAATCACGCATCAAGGAGAAATCGCCCAAGGGAAAAATCAGCTGACCGCAAAGAAAGTAAACGGTTATAAAAATGTAGCCAACTTTTCTAATAAACATGGTAATGTAAATCTAAATATTTTTTTTTAAAACTCCCATTAATTTACTGAAGTGGGGAAAGCTGGAATTGCAATAGTTTACTAGAGGTTTTTTTATTGTCAGATTATTTTTTTGAGAAGCATTACTTTAGCTTCTACTAAGCTGCTGTTTTGTTACTAATTAATATTTTTTCAAACTCTTTAGGTGTTTGAGGATGCTCTTTTTTCAAATATAAAAAGAGAAGAAATCCCAAAAAAACACTGCCTAGTAAAAATCCCCCTAAAACATCGGTAAACCAATGTGCACCTAAGTAAATTCTTGAAATTGGAACGGTTAAAATAAGGAAAAGGCAGAAAAATATAATCAAACGTCTCGGTAATTTAGAAAGCCATTTGCGATGATGAAAAATGAATGCGATAAAACCAAAAAATACGATATAAAACGATACATGACCGCTCGGGAAACTCTGATGTTGTGTATCCACAATCACTCTTACCAAATCACTGTTAGGTCTTGGTCGATTAATGAGGTTCTTTATTAAGTAAGTAATTAAACCTATTAATAGGGTAGCTGCGCAATAAAGGGCTTCGCGTTTCTTTTTAAAGATGAATAGAAGTGTGGCACTTGCTAAAACCATACTAGTGGAAGTCCAAAAATGACCAAACCAACTGATGCCTTTCATTAAAAAATCTATGGCCGAATTGTGGTGTTCTTGAACCTCTTCTGAGAATTCAGAATCTAGCCACGAGTTTGGGAAAACTATAATAAGGACGGTGAGTATGATAAATCCTAAAGAAATAAGGACAAGTATTTGAATTGCATGCTTTCTACCAAAATCTCTCATTTTTTTGTTTTAATAGGATTTATATTCTTGTGTTATGCTTTCAGTTCTTAATTAAATTTGAGTTAGAGGAGGAATATCGGAAAAGATAATCATCAATGAGTTTTTGAAGAGACTAATCTCTTGATTAAACCGCTTAGACACTTTATTAAACGATGCAAATAGGTTAGCAAAACCAATCTTTTTAAACAATGTTATAAAATTAAAAATTTTTGTTAATCAAATCTAGCTGTCATGAAATTATTTTCCATGCTCATCATCTATTTTTCAATAAATCTTTCAAGCTACAGTTACAGTCAATCTAATGTTTATAGAAAGGTGATCTTATTTTATCCAAAAAACAAAATAGATACCGTATCCAAACAAGTCAAAATTCTCTCTAAAGATTTGGTGGGTTTATTAGAACGACAAATTAAAATAACAAGCGTGTCAATCAACACCAAAGATTTTGAAAAATCCAGTTTCTTAAAGATCAATCCTAATTTATTTACGCTAGTGCTAGTTGGCAAAGATGGAGGACAGAAATTTAGTTCAAACACCCTTATAAGTTCCAACAAATTGTATGGACTGATTGATCAAATGCCTATGCGGAAACAGGAGATGAAGGGATTGAGATAAGTTTTTATCGCTTAGTAGATGTTTCAAATTTCTTTAAATATTCCTAGCTGTTTAATTGTTGATTAGAAATACAATTATTTGAGAGTTCGACATTCGCTTTGCTAACATTTAGAACTGCGATATAATTTAAAATCTCAACCTAATAAGCCTTAAAAAGGTTTAAAACAACATCTTTTAAACAGAAATAGGATTTACCTGAATTTGACCCCCAATCGCTTTTAAAACTTTCATTATTGTAGCAAATTGAGGTTTGGCTCCTTCTGATAATGCTTTGTACAAACTTGGCCTACTTAAACCAGTTTCTTCTGCTATTTTTGTCATCCCAATTGCTTTTGCGACATGGCCAATCGCATTAATCACATCATTATTATCTCCATCTTCTAAAACAGTGTTAAGGTATTCTGCAATCATTTCCTTACTATCCAAATAATCGGCGATGTCAAATTTTGAAGTTCCCATTTTTTTATTGCTTTAATTTTTTCCAGATTTCTTTTGCTTTATCTATGTCATCTTGCTGAGTGGATTTATCTCCACCAATGAGTAGAATAATGATTTTACTATCTACTTCTTTAAAATAAACTCTATATCCTTTTGCAAAGTGTATTCGTAATTCCTTAATGCCATCACCTACAGGACTGAAATCTCCAAAATGGCCATCGTTTTCTATCTTCTGAATTCTAAAAAGGATTTTTGCTTTGACTTTTAAGTCATTAAGCTTTCTTATCCATTTATCAAATTCGGCAGTTTTCTCAATAAAGTACATAATTTTTGTATCTACTTGGATACAAGTATAATTGTTTTTTTTGGAATAAACATAGATTGAATGGAAGATTTTAAAAGATGGATTACAAATCCAAATTATTTTTAAGTTCGACATGCGCTGCGCTAACATGTCGAATAGCATAAATTATACAACAAAAGACGGATTATATTTATGAAAACCCGCTATGAGCTAGAATTGTATATGAGCCACAAGATTATAAATACAGTAGTACTTTGATTTATTTTAAAGATAAAGAAGGTTTACTGCCAATAGAAAGAATGTGGTATTATAATTTTCAGACACAGTCCTCAGTTTCTTAACAGTATTTAAGTGATCCTATTGGAACACCTTAAACGAGGAGGTGTGTAGGTAGACAGAGAACGGTATTAAAAATTTGTATTGATGACCGACAATATCTAGCGTAGCCTTTAATACTAAGGACAGGTTATCAGTGAGATTTAATTTTCTCTAAACTATTTTAGAAGAGTCTGGAGTTCTTTCAAATATTCATCATTATGAGTGAAGTCATTATGGCCTTCTCCATGTAAAATGAATAATCTGTCACCTTTTTTAAAAAGGGCACTAAGTTTTTGAGAAGAACCGGTATAAATACCTTCATCAGCATCTCCATGAAATATTATAACAGGAGCTTTTATACGATGGATTAATTCATAGGTCTTATATTGAAATTTCATTTCTTTGGTGTCTATCTCAGGAGCGAGATTGAATATCCAGTCAGATAAGCTATAATATGGTGCCTGTAAAATAAGCTCTTTTGGGTTGTTTATTGATGCCAGTTTTGCTGCTGGACCAGTTCCAATAGACTGACCAATTATAATAATATTAGACTCTTTATATAACAGTTTTAATTGATTGTAAACTTTTTGTAAATCAGAATTTAATTGATTTTCACTATTAACTTTACTTTCACTTTTTCCATAACCGCGATAGTCAAGTATTAAAATATCGTAATTCAAATTAGTGTAAATTGGTGCAATTTTCCCCCAAATATCTAAGGAATTATTAGTGCCATGTAAATAGAATATTACTCCTTTAGAGACTTCTTTTGCTTTGAATAGTATTCCATTTAAATGAAAACCATCTTCTGTCTTGATATTAAGTTCTTCGAAATCTCCCGGAAAATTAAATTTAAAATCCTTATCTAGTTTAGTTCCAGAGAAAAATTGTTTTTCCAGACCCATTACTACTTCCTTATTTTGAGAATTCACCGAGTTTTGTCCGTAAGAAAACTGAATTAATGTCTGAAAAAAAAGAACATAGAAAATCAATTT
>JAHJVW010000122.1 GCA_018828585.1 Bacteroidota bacterium | reverse complement strand
TTATAGAGTTATTGAAAATGATTGCCTAAAGTTTAATTATATTGCAATATCCTTATATTTGAAGTTCCAATTTTTGGTTTTTTATGCTCTCTTTCAAACGTTTTTACATAGCTGTTATTTTGCTGCTATTTATAATATTTTCGGTTTTATACTTTTCGATATTAAATAACTCATCCAGAATTTATACTTCAAAACTGAATAAAACAGAAGAAAAAGTTTTAGATAAATTGGTAAAACAACATTTAAGTATATTATATAATGATAATTTCACCGTATATAAATTAAATTTATTAAACAATAAAAATACCACTGATGATATCATCGAAATTGATGAAAATAATATTCATACTGCATCTCTAATTTTAGAATCGGGTTCTAAAATAAATATTCTAAACTGGGTTAAATATAAGCCAACAGGCGAATTTAAGTTAAATACAAAACCATATTTTAAAATAAATAAGACAAATTTAAATGCATACCTATTAATTTCGGGGGATACCTATCAGAATATTGCTTTTAAACAATTTGATTATAGCACTTTTGCTGAATCAAAAAACACCCGATTTCTTATAAGAATCATAAATATGATGATTCTCCTGGGGATTATCTTAGCCTCTCTTTATGTTTATTTAAAACTAAGAAATGGCTATTCCTTCTTTTTCTTTTTTTATATGTTATTGATGTTTTGTTCAAATATGCTTTATAATGGGTTTACAAATGATTTTTGGCCTTTTAACTATCCCTATTTTGCAGATCATTCCTTATCGTTGGGTTTAGGCATTCATTTGGTAATGCTGAGTATTTTCATCCTTTTCTACCTCAAAAAGTATGTTATAAATAGAAAACTTATTTTTTTATCGATGGCTTTTTTAGCAATTTCACTCAGCTTTTTGATATTAGGGTTCTTTTTTACAAGTTATTTATTGTTAAGATATGAAGTTTGGTTTTCATGCTTAATCAGCTTTGTATTTTTATTAAATTATTCAAATATTTTTAAAGCTTACCAAAAAAAGGATGCTTATTGGTTTAATTATTTATCAATCATCTGTTATGTCTTATTGTCACTGGTTTACTCTATTAAATATTTTAGTTTTTTTACGCCCAGTATTTTATTTGAGCTGCTACAGAAAAATCTATTTCTAGGTCATATTTCTTGTTTATTTTTCGCTTTTATTTTAATTAACAAAAAGAAACTTCTGAGTAGTTTAATTACAGAGGATGAATTGCAGGCAGGAGAAGCTTATTCTGATTTTGAGGAAAATAATTTTGAGCTATCTCAATTATCAAATAGAGAATACAAAGTTTTAGAGCTTATTGCTGATGGTTTGAAAGATCAGGAAATAGCAAACCAGCTTTTTATTACCATTGCAACTGTTAAAACTCACAAACAAAGAATCTATCGTAAACTAAACATCAATAATAAACTTCAAGCTGCGCAGATTTACTCAGAATTCAACTCTAAAGTAATTAATTTTTAAATTGTTGATTATTAATAAACTATATCTACTCTCTTAAAGATATTATTAACTACCACAATCAGGGTATTCGTTAATATCATCCTTAAAACCATCCCTTATTCATGATGGTAATTAGTTTAAACAAATTACCTTTAGTGCAATTTATATTCTCTCAGTCTTATTATTTCTTAACAAATTTAAAATGATAGAATAATTATTAGCTTTAAACTAAATAAACAAAATAAACTAAATGAAACGTAACTCTCTATTTCAAAAAAAGTATTTTATTAAAGATAACATACTTTTAATCGCTGCAGTATTATCCTTTTTTGCCTTTTCTGTTCAGGCCAAAAATAAAGTTTCGCAATCTTTATTAACTCGTTCTTTTTTAATGTCGGACAGTACCCTCAAAGCAAATCCTCCGATCGATGTCCCAATTGCTCAGGCTGCTCCACATATACCTATCATGTTAAAGGCAAAGGGTAGTGGTAGCACTTTCACTTTTGAAGGGACGATTTATGACAATGATTTAAACATTGAAAATTTAAAATCATGGATTCAACAATATCCAAATGAAGTAAGCAATTATCAAAAAGTTATCGATGGCTTACTTAATCAGAATAAAAGTGACGCTGATAGTAATTTGTTCGCATCTAGTTATAAAGATGCCAAAGCGCAATATGCTCTCATTCAAAAGCTCTTAAAATAAATTTTACAATCCTAAATTAATGCATCATGATTAAACTTTACCCTCAAACTTCATCTAAACCCATTCTCGAGAATAAGGAGAATAGTAGGTTTAGAATGTTTAAAGGAAAAGCATCGAAAAGGCTAACCATGCTTTTATCTGTGTTTCTTTTAAGCATCACAATTGTATGGGCACACGCCGTACAAGTCGGTTATGTGGTTTTACCTAATGGATTTATCCGTGTTTATATTGAACATTGGCATGGAGATCAAACCACAGGTTCACTAGCTGGTAATGGTATGAGTATTACTACTACCTACGGTACCACGACCGTTACACAAAATGTAAATCCAACAGGAGCTGTTAATAATACAGCTTGGAATCAATTACCTGGGGCGGGATCAAACATTATTATTCTTCACAAAACCTCATCGGCAAATTATTATAATGACTGGGCTTACTATGATTTTGCCCCAGCTGCTTGTAATGTTCCAGTAAACATCACTTTAAATGGAGGTTTGACTGTCGTATTAACAGGAGCAGATGGCAGTATTTGGCCACAAACTATTTCTGGAACTTTTAATGATACTTCAGCTCCTACAATTACTGTGGCAAATAATACTGCTTCAGTTTCTTGCGGAGTTACTGGTGCGAATGTTAATTTCACTGCCACCGCAATTGATAATTGTACCCACAACCCTGCGGTTACTTTTAGTACTCCTTCAGGTTCATTTTTTCCAGTTGGAACTACTTATGTAACTGCATATTCTAGTGATGATAATGGAAATTCAGGTCAGATTACATTTCCTGTTACAGTAAATGTAATTGATAATGTACCACCAACACTTACTGTTCCTGGTTCAATATCTGTAGGTAATTCTCCAGGAATTTGTGGAGCTACAGTAACTTATGCGGCTCCAATTGCTGCTGATGATTGTTCATCAGCAACTTTAACTCAGATTGCAGGTTTACCAAGTGGTTCTGTTTTCCCTACAGGAACAACAACTAATACTTTTAAAGCTACAGATGCGGCAGGTAATACTGTGACAGCAAGTTTCAATGTAACCGTTGCAGATACAGAAGCACCTATTCCTGCCATTAGTTCAACAGGATCGTCTTCTGTGAACATTCCTGATGGTAATAGTACTCAATGGGTTCCTTATACTTATAGCTTCTCTGACCCACTTCCAGCAGGTTCAACCATTATTGGAGTAGATATTCAATATACTGGTGTTGACCAAGGTTGGGGCGGTACAGGAGATTATAATAATCTTCAGTTAGCAGGAACTTATTTAGGTGGAAATCAATATTTCCATTATTCTCAGAATTTCAACATTAGCTTTAATGGAGCTGTTCCAAACTATCAATATGGAGGAGTGAACTCTTTTCAAATGTTTTTTACTGGTTATCCGGGTTGGGTAGGATATTTCCGTAGTGGAAAGATGACTATCCGTTACAAAAATGATAAACTTCCAGATGTGATTGGAGAATGTTCTGTTACAATTAATGCTGCACCAACTGCAAATGATAATTGTTCAGGTCTTATTAGTGCAACAACTCCCGATCCTTTAAGTTACAATCAACAAGGAACTTATTTGGTTCATTGGACTTACAAGGATGCTGCAGGAAATACATCTTCTCAAACACAAAATGTAATTGTTAAAGATGTAACCGCACCAGTTGCTCCAGTTCTAGCAGATGTAACTGGAGAATGTTCTGCTAGCATTAGCGCTGCCCCAGTTGCAGTAGATAATTGTGCAGGTAATGTTACAGGTACAACAACTGATGCCTTATCTTATGCTACTCAAGGTACTCATGTAGTGACTTGGAAATTTGATGATGGACATGGAAATGTTTCTACAACCACTCAAAATGTAATTGTAAAAGATCTTACTGCACCAGTTGCACCAGTTTTGGCAGATGTAATCGGTCAGTGTGATGCAACAGTTACAGCACCAACAGCTCAAGATAATTGTACTGGAACTATAGTTGGAACTACTTCAAGTCCACTAACATATACTGCTCAGGGTACTTATGTAATCACATGGAGTTTCAATGACGGGCATGGTAATATATCTACAGCAACTCAAAAAGTTATTGTAGAAGACAAAGTAGCCCCAATCATTACAGTGCCAATCAGTCAGGAGATCTGCTTTGTAGCAGCAGGCACCTATAGTTTACCAGTATTGGCAGCTACAGATAATTGTGCAGTAGCTTCTACCAGTTATGTAATGACTGGAGCAACTACTAGAAGTGGCAACAGCAATGATGCCAGTGGAACACTGAATACCGGATTGACCACCATTACTTGGACAGTGACAGATGTACACGGCAACGCAAGTACAGCAAGCAATACCATCAGAATATGGCCATTGCCAGTAGTGACCTTGGCATCAAGCTCAGCAGATGAGTTCTGTAACAAAGTAACCTTAGTACCAACATCAACCATTCCTGCAGTGAGTTACAACTGGGTATACAACAACAGTACTTTCTCAGCAAGTGCTACTCTTGCATTGGGTATTGCAGACCAAGATGGAGAATACAAGTTATATGTAACCGATATCCACGGATGTGTGAATACCCAGCTAGCGAGCTATACCTTCAGCAAACAAGACGTGGTAAGCAGTTACACTATCTTAGGATTAAGAAGTGTTAAACTGGGAGAGAACAATAATGTGTTATCAGGAAGTGTAGGAGCGATGGGTAACAAAGGAAAGGTAGAAGTGAAGAAATACAGTAGTATCAATTCGCCGGGAGCATTTGTGAAGGCCAAGAGTATCAAGGTAGATAAGAATGCGACGGTACCGACGAAGATTTATGCACCAGTGGTGACCACCTTACCAACCATGCAGTACTTCTCAGGATCAACCAAGAACCTACCGAAATACGAGGCTAAGATAAATGGGATATTGACAGGCAACTATTCAGAACTCAAAATCAAAAAAGGGATCACGGTAACTTTAACAGGAAACTTGTTTGGTAAAATTGAAATAGAAGATGGAGCTAATGTAACCTTCACCTCATCGGTAATCAATATCATGGATATGGATGTAGATGGTTCATCAAACGGGAACAATGATGACAAGAAGAAAAATAGTCAGCCGGTTGCTTATACCCTGATCAAGTTTGCTACCGATGCGGTAGTGAAGGTGAGCGACAAAGTAGACATTGAGGACCATGTAAAAGTAAACCCTGATGGTAAGAAAGTGATTTTTTATGTAGGAAGTATTAAAGACCACAAAGGTAAAGGAAATCATGATGAAGATGATAAGTGCCCGAACTTTAAGAAAGACGACGACCATAGAGACAGAGAGAATGATAGAGACGATGAAGGAGATGATTACTACGGAAAAGGCGAGTTTAAGATAAACGGTGGAGATGCCTACGTCACAGCAAGTGTGTATGTACCTGAAGGAAAGATTAAGGTGAACGGAGGCGAGAAAGCGACCAGTTACCTTACCGGAACTTTCATTGCAGAATATGTACAGAGTGATGTGAAGAATGTAATTTGGAACAGTTTCAGCTGTGATGCGTCAAATACATCAGGTAACAACCTTTTGACAACCAACGGAACACCAAGTGTATTGGATAAATCAGGACTAGGGATTAACCTTACAGTGATAGAAGAGCCAAGTAAACTATTGGCTTATCCAAATCCATTCAAGATGAATACCACGGTAAGCTTCAAGTTACCTTACGCAGAGGAGAATACAACTTTAGATATCTTTGATCTAAGAGGGGTAAGAATCCAAACATTGTATAAAGGAACAGCGAATGCAAACCAGAACTATGAAGTAAAGTTCGACGGTAGCAATATAGCAGCCGGCACCTACTTCTTCAGATTGACGACCTCTCAGGAAGCGAAGAACTTCAAGGTCATCATGACGAACTAGTTAACCAAAGAACAACAACAAATTAACCCTCAACCAAAGAGCCTCGAATTATATCGGGGCTCTTTTTTTGTTGGTAAAACAGTAAATGTGCTAAAATTGGGGTGACTGTCTGTCTACTGAAAAGGATAGGGTGTGTGGCTAATAAATGAAAAAGCTCAGGCTGAGCTCTCCAGCGTAAGGAAAACCGCTGATTGTACTAAACAAATCATGATTACACAAATATTAATTGTTACTTCAAGGATTATCATTATAATGCTAGACCCAACTTCATTCCTGACACAGCCACTTAACATTATTTAAACAAAAAAACGAAGTCCTTTATCAAAACTTCGCTTCCAAATTATCGGAAGATAAATCTATTTCGCCTTATCAAAATCATGCAATAAAGATTTAGGATTATCTTTTATCGAAGACTTAATTTACTGCCTTTTTATCACGTTTTTACCCTCGAATTTTAGGGAATAAATAGGCGTTCCATCCGCCTGAAGCACGAAATTCATACTTAATTTCGTTTGGAGAAAGCAATTCTTGCGTATGAGCAATGACACAGCTAAGGCAAACAAAAGGACTGCTAGCTAAAATTATTTTTTCATTCTAAAAAATTTTTAATTTATAGTTTGCCGTATTAAATTTCTTCCATTAGTTCACTAGTTTCTTTTTATTATATATTGGGATTTGTTGTTCTACCTAAAGAATTCTATTCAAAAAGTACCAACTGAATTCAAATCCAAAAAATTAAACAAATATGTCCATGGAGTTTCTTCCTAAAGATTAGAAATCTTCATAAAAATCTTTTTTAAAGGGTTTCGTAGCGAGATTGAACTAAATCTAAAAGCCTATAAAATAAATTTTGTCTACTTAGAACTTATTAAATTTCAAAATACGATTTTTTGTTTAAAAATTGAAAAGTAATAAGTTGGAAAGGTTTAAAAATTAAGTAAAAAATCACGAAATAAATAAATTACTTATTATCAATTGATTATGATAATTATCGGATAGTATGCTTCAATACCAAAATCAAGGTATTTTTGTAAAATCATCCTTTCGGATGACAAAGGAATTCGAGGGTATTAGTTAATTTTGATTCACTAAATGATTGAAAAATGACAAGTTATCTTATTAAACGAAAAAAATTAAACTATGTTACAATTTTTTTCAAAAAAAGTCTAAAGCAAAACTTATTAGCTAAAATGCTTTTTTGTTTTATATTATTTTTGGCGTTTATTTCGAGTTCGTTTGCCCAAACGGATGTAACACCACCTATAGTAACTTCACAGAATGTGACGGTACAATTAAATGCTACAGGAAATGCCTCTATTGTAACTGGTAGCGTATTGTCAGAAATTTTCTCAGAAAAATTTACCAATGACGCAACAGGTTCAGTCTATAGCTTAACCAACTGGACTTTTGGTGCTACTGGACAAAACGTTGATTTAGGTGACTACATCCTCAATAATAATAGTTTGGAAATTGATTTAGCAGGAGATCGAAATTCTAAAATCATTAGTAAAAAGACTTTCTTATTTCAACCGGGCCAATACACAATAACCTTTGACAATAGATTGAATAATAATCCAGCCGGAGGTAATTCTGTAAATTTGAGTATTGGAAGTTTATTAAATCAGACATTTGTATCTCAGTTAAGTGCGGTAGCAGAAACTGCAACTTTTACAGTAAGCTCACCAACTGAAGCCCAAATTGTATTTGATCAATTAGGACCAAATGATGCAGCAGGCTCTTTTATAGGAAATATTAAGTTATCGAGAGTAATCAATCCTTCTTATTCAGTATTTGTTAGTGCAACAGATGAATCTGGAATTGACAAGGTAACAGTAAGTAAATCAACGTTTGATTGTTCAAATGTTGGTGTAAATAATGTTGCTTTAACTGTAACAGATGTCTACGGAAATCAAACTACCAAAAATGTTACGGTAACAGTAACAGGTATAGATACAGATGGTGATGGTATACCTGATGCTTGTGATTTAGATGATGATAATGATGGTATTTTAGATGTGTTGGAATGTTCAAGTTCACAATTCTTTTGGTCTAATCCACCAACTATTACAGGTTTCAATACCGCAACAGGTACAATCAACAATATAGGATATACCTATACTTCAGATAAGCAGGTGAGGACTACTCCGGATATTTATAATCATGGTATCTATCCATCATCATTTAACCTTCCTAATCAAAGGTCTATTCAAAACTTAGAAATTTCTAATAATACCTTAACTTTTAATAGTCCAATGACTAATCCGGTTTTGGTTTTTTCATCAATAGGTAATTCTGGTCAAGCAGTACCAATCCAATTTTCTCAGCCATATACAGTTCTTTATAAAAATAATCAAGTTGTTGAAAATTCTACAACAAGATTAACCGGAACAGAGGGCTATGCTATCATCAGATTTAATGGAACATTTAGTAGCCTAAGTTTTCAATATTTAGCTAATGAAAACTACGTTAATTTTGCTTTCGGAGCAGATTTCTTTAGCCTTTGTGATTTTGATGGTGATGGAATACCTAATAATTTAGATTTAGATTCTGATAATGATGGTTGTCCTGATGCGGTTGAAGGAAGTTTAGGATTTAAATTAGATAAATTAACAAATGGAAGATTTATTGGGGCAGTAGACGCAAATGGAGTTCCTTTGATTGTAAATGGAGGACAAGGTGTTGGAACTAGTGTTAGTGCATCTGCAAATTGCCAGTGTGAGTTAAAAATAGAGACAACAGCACCAGTAATTACATTAAATGGGGCTGCAACAATCAATCTACCAGCATTCACACCTTATACAGATTTAGGAGCAACAGTAACAGATAATTGTTCTGCGACATTAGCAACCACAGGAACAGTAAATGTAAACGTACCTTCTACTTATACAATAACCTACACAGCTACGGATGCAAGTGGAAATGTTACAACAGCTACTAGGTCAGTAATTGTTAAGGATAATATAGCACCTATTGCTAAAGCTAAAGATATTACTGTTTATTTAAACCAAACAGGTAGTGCTAGCATTACGCCACAAAGTATTGACAATGGTTCATCAGATAATTCTGGAAGTGTTACTTTAAATATTGACAGAAGTACTTTCAACTGTTCAGATCTTTCAGCAAGAAATGTAGCAACTATTGTATCGGATGCAAGTTGGAAACAATCAAGTTTTAATACACAGACACCAAAGCCATATGTTTCTGTAGTGAGTCAACTGCCTGCCGTTGGTACTTATACACTTGGTGCGAATGTAGATAATCCTTATGGTACAGTTGGATTTTTTAAACCCGCAATTCCAGGAGCATCACCCATCCGATCTTTTTCTGGATTGAAGTTTTTCCGAAATAATTTTGTTTTGACTGGTCGTCCACAATCCTTAAGACTAAGAGCCAGGGTTGATAATGTGATGGAAATTTTCATTAACGGAGTTTCCGTTGGAATTGAGAAAGATTTTGATACTAAGAATTTCAGCAATACAGTTTATCACGATTTATATATTGATAGTAGTGGAGTACAGAATGGATATCAAGGGGGAATGATGTTCGATTATGTTACCTCTCAATCTATTTTAGATTTATTGCATGAAGGAGCTAATGAAATTGTTTTTGCAATAGGTAATGACAATACTCCTACTGATGATGGTGGATTCATGGTGAGAATGGATGCCGTTGCAGATGGCGTTCCAGTTGTATTAACTGCAACTGACCCAAGTGGTAACAGTTCTAATGCGACTGCCTTTGTGGTAGTTAAAGATAATTTAGCACCAATAATTATTGGAAAACCAATTTCGGTTATCTTAACAGCGAATGGAACAGTAAGTATTACGCCGCAAGATGTTTTATTAAGTGGAACTGATAATTGTTCAGGAATAATTAATTATACTTTAAACAAAAGTAGTTTTGGTGCGAGTGATGCCACCAATAGTCCAGTTACAGTACAATTAACAGGAACTGATGCGAGTGGAAATGCAACAACAGTTTCTGTACCAGTAACAGTCATTGATCCTGTACCTACAGTAATTACAAAAAACATTGTCGTATCCTTAGATTCAGTAGGAAAAGCCACCATAACACCACAACAAGTGGATAATGGATCAAGCTCTGTAGTTGGCTTATCAGGTTTAGCTTTAGATAAAACATCCTTTGATTGTTCAAATGTTGGTACAAATACAGTTACGCTTACAGCCACGAGTACTTTAGGAAAATCTGCTTCTGCTACGGCCACGGTAACCGTAGAAGACAAAATTGCCCCAATTGTGTTGGTACAGAACAAGACGATTCAGTTAGACGGATCAGGAAACACGACCATTACAGCAGCAGATATCAACAACGGCAGCACAGACAATTGCGGGATTGCAACAGTGGTATTGAGCAAGACTTCATTCGACTGTTCAAACTACGGAGCAAACACCGTTACCTTAACAGTAACTGACATCCACGGTAACGTAGCTACTAAAACAGCAACAATAACTGTTGAAGACAAAGCAGCCCCAATTGTATTGACACAGAACAAAACGATTCAATTAGATGCAGCAGGAAACGCGACCATTACAGCAGCAGACATCAACAACGGCAGCACAGACAATTGCGGAATTGCAACCGTAACATTGAGTAAAACCAGTTTCGACTGTTCAAACTATGGAGCAAACACCGTTACCTTAACGGTAACAGACATCCACGGCAACGTGAGTACTAAAGATGCAGTAGTAACGGTAGAAGACAAAGTAGCCCCAATCATTACAGTGCCAATCAGTCAGGAGATCTGCTTTGTAGCAGCAGGCACCTATAGTTTACCAGTATTGGCAGCTACAGAT
>JAHJVW010000121.1 GCA_018828585.1 Bacteroidota bacterium | reverse complement strand
TTGTAAATTCTGTCAGCGTTTAAGTCGATGTTGCCTAAAAAAATTAGCTTATCTCACCGGTTTAGGGAATACAATAGAACTTTCGTGACCTTCGACATCTACAGATTGTACAGCAAAGAAATAATTGTCTTTAGAATAAGGTATGGTAGCCGTGGTATCAGTTACGTAAATTTTCTTCTCCCAAAAAGGAGAGGTGGTTTCACGCATCAGGATATAGTAACCTGCTGGTTTAGCGCTTTTAGGTGCTTGCCATTTTAAGGTGGTATTATTGGTTAAATCTGAAGTAACGATACCTACATTTTGAGGCTCGGCAGGTGCTTTGGCAATATTTGCTAAAACAGATAGATTCATTCTACAAACCTTTTGTATATAAGTATAATCTGCAAAATCGGGCATATCACCAAAATCTCTTCCGTTTTCGTTTCTTACATTTTGGTGTTGACGATCAAAATTTTCATTCATTTCTGTAAAACGGACTGCAGCAAAACCTTCTTGAGAGAAAGCAGTATGGTCTCCACCACGTAGGTAACGGTCTCTTCTGTAAATCAATTTCACATCTAATTGGTCTACATAACGCTCTGAAACTTCCTTGACATATCTTGCAAATTCACGAGCAGGACTATCATTTTCTCCGCCAACAGCTATTCTTAAACCGGCTTCTTGCTTGGTTTCGTTAACCGGAACACCTTCGCTAAACACTCTTACAGATCTGTTATCTTTTAAATTAGTTTCTGCTCCATAAGTGTTTCCAACAATATCATTGGTAATCATGGCAACAACATTCCAGCCCTCGGCTTTTGCCTTTTTAGCTAAATGAGTAGCGCCATATAATCCTTGCTCTTCGCCAACTGCAGCAACAAAAATGATGGTTGCGCTATATTTTTGTTTACTCATTACTCTTGCCAATTCCATAGAGACAGCAGTTCCAGAGGCGTCATCTACTGCGCCAGGAGCTTTTGAGGTAGCGTCATTTGCTTCAGAAGCTCTAGAATCATAATGACCAGAAACAATGAAAATCCGATTATCTGTAGGGTCAGTTCCAGGTAAAGTGGCTATCACATTCTTTAAAACAGCATCTTGTGGGACTCTTCTTCCATCCGCTGGTTGAACAAATGTATCAAAGGCTACTTTCAAGCGTCCACCACTTTCTTTGCTGTATTTTTCAAATTCGCTTTTAATCCAATTACGGGCAGCGCCAATTCCTGTAGTTTTACTAAGGGTATCGCTTAAAGTATGTCGGGTTTCAAAACTTACCAGTTTTCTTACCGTTGCCTCCACATTTTTGGCAGACACTTCTTCGACCATTTTTTTGATCTCAGGATCTTGTTTTACAATAGTAGTTTGCGCTGAAGCATCAGCAAAAATGAAAAGTAGAATAAAGAGTTTAAGATATTTCATGTTTGGAATTTGTTAAAGCTACAATTTGTAAAATTATAACTAAAATACAGGTAACAAGTTTGTTAAAATTTAATTGTACAAATTGATTTTCAAATGAATATATTAGATATTCATCAAAAACCATGAACATGAACAAAAAATTATTGATCAATGCGGTGTTATGTCTTTTCATCACTTCTGCTGCTATGGCTCAGGATTCTGAAGCCGTTAAAAAAATAAAGGATGAAGGTTTGAACCATTCTAAGGTAATGAAAACCGCATTTTATTTAACAGATGTTTCTGGTCCAAGATTATCAAATTCACCTGGTTTACAAAGAGCACAGGCTTGGGTTGCTCAGCAAATGAAAACTTATGGCTTACAAAATGTAAAGCTAGAGCCATGGGGTAAGTTTGGGAAAGGTTGGGAAATAGAAAAGTATTATGCGGCGATGACCGCTCCTTATTATCACAATATCATTGCTTCTCCAAAAGCATGGACACCAAGTACCAATGGTTTGGTTAAGTCGGATATTGTGTTGTTGAAGATAGATTCTTTGTCGGATTTAAATCAATATAAAGGAAAACTAAAGGATAAAATCGTTTTAAGCGAAACTTCGAATGCTTTAGAAACCAGCTTTAAGTCTGATGGAACTAGATACACTGATGAGGAATTAGCAGACATGGCTAAACCACAAGAAGCAGGAGCTGGCGGCAGAGCCCCAAGAGATGCAAGTTTTATGGAACGGTACCGTAAAATGCGAGAACTTAGGGATCAAACTTCGGCTTTTCTAAAAGAAGAAGGAGTTGCCTTAGTTTTAACTTATGCCCGCGGAATACATGGAACATTTTTTACAAGTAATGGTGCTTCTTATGCAGAAGATGCTCCATCAGTATTGCCTGAATTGGAAATGGGATCAGAAGATTTCCTTCGTTTACAGCGTCTATTAAAAGCAGGAATAAAAGTAGCTTTTGAAGCAGATATCAAAACTAAATTCTTTGACAAGGACTTAACAGGGTATAACGTAATTGGCGAAATACCAGGCTCGGATCCTAAATTAAAAGATGAAGTGGTGATGATTGGCGGTCACTTAGATTCTTGGCATGCGGCAACAGGTGCAACAGATAATGCTGCTGGTTGTGCCGTAATGATGGAAGCGATGCGAATTTTAAAAGCGTCAGGTTTAAAACCATCAAGAACTGTTAGAGTGGCACTTTGGTCTTCAGAAGAACAAGGTTTATTTGGCTCAAGAAACTATGTTTTACAACATTTTGGGGATCCAAAAACAATGGAACTAAAACCAGAGCAAAAGAAGTTGGTGGCATATTATAATTTAGATAACGGAACAGGGAAAATACGTGGTGTTTACCTACAAGGAAACGAAGCTGCAGGTCTAATTTTCGCTGATTGGTTAAAGCCTTTTAATGCTATGGGAGCAAGTACTATTACACCTAGAAATACAGGAGGAACAGATCACCTTTCTTTTGATGCTGTAGGTATTCCTGGTTTTCAGTTTATTCAGGATGGAATGGAATATTTTTCTAGAACACATCATTCAAACGAAGATACTTTTGATCGTTTAAGCGAAGATGATTTGAAACAAGCGGCAACTATTGTAGCTTCTTTTGTTTACAATACATCAGAAATG
>JAHJVW010000120.1 GCA_018828585.1 Bacteroidota bacterium | reverse complement strand
GGAAAAAAGATTTATTTCCTTCTCAATTGAGTGGAGGTCAGCAGCAAATTGTAGGAATTGCGAGAGCATTAATTACCAAACCAAAACTCATCTTAGCTGATGAGCCTACAGGAAACCTTAACAGTAAACAAGGTGAGGAGATCATGGAACTCTTCAAAAAACTAAACCAAGAAGGGGTTACCGTCATTCAAGTGACACACTCCGAAAAAAATGCCGAATACGGAACTCGAATCATCAATTTAATGGATGGAAGAATAGAACATTAAAATTTAAAATCATGTTGAAATTTAAAATAACAGGCCTGCTATTGATGATGGGTGGGTTCAGCTTTGCTCAAAATTTGACCTATAATTTGCAACAATGCATTGATACGGCACTTAAAAATAATGTGGCTTTAAGGCAAAATGGTGTTGATGTACAATCGGCTAATGTAGACTATAGACAAGCCAAAGAAAATTTATTACCCAGCATAAATGGCAATTTAAATTATGGCTATAACTCTGGTAGAAACGTTGATCCTATTACCAATACGTATACTAATAACCAGTATTCATCATCAAATGCGTCATTAAGTGCGAGCTTGGTTTTGTTTAACGGATTAAGATTGCAAAACTTCATCAGTCAGAATAATTATACGGCCCAAGCAGTTGGATTGGATTATCAACAAGCTAAAGAAAATCTTGTGCTGAATGTGATGTTGGCTTATACCGAAGTCTTGAATAATCAGGATCTATTGGAGATATCCAAATCTCAAATAGAAGTAACACAAAAGCAAGTGGACAGAATGAAGATTCTGGTAGATCAAGGTGCTGCAGGATTATATGAGTTAACAGATATCAAAGGACAATTAGCGAGTGAAAATATTAATATCATCAGTTCAGAAAGTTCATTGAAACAAGCGATATTAAATCTTTGTCAGTTAATGAACATTAAATATACACCTGATTTGAAAATCCAAAAATTGGATATTGCATCAGAAGAAAAGGTATACCCACTTTCTTCGCAACAACTTATTGCAGTAGCAATGAGAAATATGCCACTCGTAAAATCAAATGAATTGAAAGAAAAAAGTGCAGAAAAGAATATTCAAGTAATTAAAGGAGGACTTTATCCTACCATTAGTTTAAATGGGAGTACAGGAAGTAGCTATTCTAGCTTATTCAATTTAGCAACTCCTACTTCCGTAAGTGAGCAATTAACAGGAAATTACACTAAAAATGGAGGGTTAAGAAACCCAGTTTATCAAGATGTACAAAACTATAGTTATCGTAACGTAGATTATTTCACCCAGCTTAATAATAACCTGGGTTATTTTGTTGGAGCAAGTGTAAGCATCCCGCTTTTCAATAATTTTAGAACAAGAAATCAGGTTAAACAAGCGAGGCTTAATTTAAATCAGGTGAAGTTGAATACGGAGTTTACTAATAACAAGTTGGCACAAGATATTGAACAAGCCTGGTTAAATATGGATGTTGCCTATCATAAATATGATGTGTTAAAAGATCAAATGGGAAATTATGAAGAATCTTTTCGCTCAGCTGAAATCAGATTTAATAATGGCGTGATTGATGCAACAGCGTTTCTATTAACAAAGAATAAATTAGATAACACCAAAGTTAATTTAACTCAAGCGGGTTATGAGCTTATTATTCGTAAGCGGATTTTAGATTATTATAAAGGTGAATTCAATTAAGTTAACTTTTATAAACAAAACTCTACACGGCTTTTGCTTTATAATGGATGTTTAAACCAGCCCACCCTTCAATTTTTAAATAGGTGAATCCCCTTGAATCGCTCTATCTTTGTTTAACAATTGAACTTATATTACATAGGATTTCAATTGTAAAAGTTCATTAAATAATTAATAAATGTTAACATAATTCGTGATGAATGTAAGCTTATCTTCACAAAAGTATCCAATCAAGATCTAATCTCTTTCGACCTTTTTAAGCCTTTCATCAATAGGTAATTCTATAAAGTTCACAATCTCAACTTTGCCGAATTCTTTATACAAGGGATTGAGTATTATGTTGTATTCTAATCCAATTATAGTTGAGGGTACCCGCAATGCAAAAATATTACGGTCTTTAGTTAAGCTTGTGAAGATGGAAGTTGTTTTGGACGAATATGGGTATTGGTTCCATTGTTTTGGCAACTCTGCTAACTCTTCAATTTTGAAATCATCTGGAAACTCAATTTTAGCAATTAATATTTTGCTTGGCAAGTTTGCGATATTTTCGGAGTGTACATAATACTCCAGTAAAGCTAATGAGATGTTTTCAGAACAATAGACTGCTCTTGTGCCTACTTGATTCCATCTGCCACCTACCTTTTCAGCTCCTATACCTGTTAATGTAGAGTCTTTATATTTCAAATTAGCAACCCGGTAGACGATCATTAACTATACACATTATATTGAATTCTAACAATCTCATTCTCAACCATCTCAAATCCAAAGCTGCTATCAAGTAACTCGAAGGGCTTCTTATTTCCAAGTGCCTTAGATGGAGTCATTAACCAATTCTTAAAGTCATCTTTAGAATCAAACACTTCATAACCTAGTCCAAATAATCTAGCTAATTCATAGATTCTTTCTGAAGTCTCTTTACCATAAATATTCTTCTTTTGCATACTACTTATGGATACTGGTAGAATGTTTTCAAACTCTCTTTCAGTTGACCCTAAATAAGATATTAAATACTTCCAATCTGTTTTTTTGACTCCGTGACGAATACGATCAATCAATTCTAATTTATAACCAGGTGCGTCTTTGACATTCACAACAACCCACGTTGGTGAGAATTCAACCAAGTTTATAGCTCTTGTGACCTTCTGGGCTGCCGTTACAGGTTTTCCTGTCGCTCTCTTAACTACTCTTTTTAATGTTTCTAATTTACTCATGATTGTATTTTTACGCCTACATAGTTGTAAATATCCAACTATTATTTCATTAATTAAAATATTTTATTAAAATTAACCGTACAGGATTGGACATCAAACTTATTAATTAGAAGTCAGCCTTCTGGCAACCATTATGAACAACTTAAAATAACCTTTATATACTACCTTAAATATCTATTATTATTGGAAAGATTTTTGCTATAAAAAGTCCAAATCATCTACCAAAATATGGCTAATCCCCACTTCAAACTCCGCCACCCATTCAACTTTTCCCCTCACAAATTTGAATTGGGAAGACCTTTTTTCTTCAATAAATCATACGCAGATAATTTCTTTTTCCTGAAACTTTACGAACTGAAGGAAGATGAATACGCAGCCTTCTATCGGTATCATTTGGACTATTTTCTGAAAGAAAATGCCGGTGAAGAAAAAGAATTCTTCAGCTATATTTATGAGTTAACATCTACTCGAATTCAATATTACAAACAACAGACTCCCTTCGGTTCAAGGCATGTTTTGAATAAAGAATCATTAAGAAAGTCCAATCAATTTTTAAGGTTTCTCCACTCCATCGACCGTTGGAACCACCATAAATCTTTGGAGATTTTACTTGTAGAAAAGGAAGAACAGATTCAAAAATTCATGATTCAAATCTCAGAATTGGAAGCTCAAATCAAAGAGTTAAACCAATATGAATCGGCTGAGAAAATCAGTATTGCAGAAGGTAAGCTGGCGACCGTGATTGACCTTTTCAAGCAGCTTCAAGAACTGACTTCTCCCGATGAAAGAAAGCTTTTTCGCTCACAAACGCAGAGCCCCTGGTACAAGATGCTCTCCAAATATTTCCTTCATGGCGAGAAAGAAATACCCATCAACACGGCAAGGAATTACTTCCCAGCCAACAAGAATACCAAGCTCATTAAGGGTTCGGATGTTGCTGACGAAGACAAGATTTTTAAGATCATCCCTGTAGATAAAAAGGACTAATCCCTTGTTCACTCAGCACCCATGACCAAACACCTCCGTTGGTCATTCAAACCCACCCTTTCCTCCTGACTTTTGTAGGGTAATCAATGGCACTATCATGTCTTTTTGTTCAGCTGTCATTGGAATTGTGAACCCTATAAAACATAAATCATGTCAGTAGAAATCATCACCAAAGAAGACCTGGTGCAGTTCAAGTCTGAACTCCTATTTGAAATCTCTAAACTTGTTAAACCTTCAGAAAGTAACGGAAATCGTCAATGGATGAAAAGTGCAGAGGTCCGAAAATTATTAAGCATCTCTTCAGGAACTTTGCAGAATCTGCGCATTAATGGAACACTTCGATACACCAAAATCGGAGGAACCATGTATTACAAAACTGCCGATATTCATCGCTTATTGGAAGGAGGTGACCATGCCTAGTTTAACCAAATTCCTGATTCCTGTCTCTCAGGATAATCGTCTTCATCCATCTCATATCTGTCTCTATATCTCTATGTTTTCACTTTGGGAACGAAGCCGTTTCAGTATCCCTTTTCGGATATCCAGAAGACAGTTAATGAAACTCAGCAAGATCAAATCCACAGCCACCTATCATAAATGTATCCGTGAACTAGTCTCTTATGGCTATATCGGTTATGAACCTTCTTATGATCATTTTAAGGGAAGTCAGATTGTAATTCATGATAGTCTGTTAAACCCTGATGTTTGAAGGAATCTCTTTTGTCGTTAGCAGGTAGCCAGCTATGTTTTGGTAAAACCAAAACGCCGGTTTTCCTTCCTCCCCTGCATTGCATTCCGGGGAGGAAGGAAAAGATTTTTCTCATGCTAGCGCATTCAAAAAATTAAGACACCATCAAGATGAATCAAGAGTCAAAAAGAAATAAAGGAGGACGGCCGATAAAGTCAGTGAAGAGAGATCAACTGATTGCTTTAAAGTGCAGTCTTTATGAAAAGAAGGTGATAGCGTCCAAAGCTAAATTAGCTAATGTTACTATTTCAGAATATCTGAGAGAGCTGGGATTGAAGGGAAGAATCAATCCTCACCATAAAGCACTTACCAAAGAGATATTGAAAGTTACCGGAACACTGAATCACCTAGCTGCCAACCTTAACCAGATCGCTAAAAAGCGCAACAGTCTGGATGAGCTCAATCCTTTGGAGAGGGCAAGGCTGAATGTACAATCCATAGAAGTGAAACAGTTGGCCTTATTGATTAAAGATAAATTGAAATGATAGGTCATGTCTCCATAGGTAAATCAGCTTACCAATGTATCAGCTATTGTCTGGAGGATAAAAGGGAACTGAGCGAGGAGCAGAAAGAGAAGCTATCAAAAGCCGAACAACTTCAACATCAAAACCGAGCGGAGGTGCTTCATTATAATCAGTGCTTTGGCAACAAGAAGGAACTAGCAGCCCAGTTCAGGGACGTTCAGAAACTGAGCAGGAGATGTGAGAAGCCGGTGCTTCATCTCTCCCTTCGATTAGCTCCGGGAGAATCCCTTTCGAAAGAACAATTGACAGAGATGGGAAAAGCATGTGCAGAGGAGTTCGGAGTGGGTGATCATCAATACATTTGTGTATTGCATAAGGACACGAAAGAGCAGCATATCCATATCGCAGCTAACAGAGTGGGCTTTGACGGCAAGGCAGCAAAGGATGGCAATAGCTACAAAAGGATGTCTTCATTATGCAGGAGAATGGAGAAGCAATATGGTTTGCAGGAGGTCTTGAGTCCGAGAGCATTCTTATCTCCAAAGGATAGAAGAATCCAGAGGCATGACAGCAGGAAAGAAAGGATGAGGAATGATATCAGAAAGACTTTGGAGAAAGTTGAAAGCTACCCTTCATTTGAAAAGCAGCTTCAGTCACTCGGTTATCAGATCATCAAAGGTAGAGGTATTTCTTTTATCGATAACAAGAAGGTGAAAGTGAAAGGAAGTGATTTGGGATTCTCCCTTTCGAAAATTGAGAAAGTGCTGGAACTGAAAAGACAGCTTAGGCAGGAGAAACAGAAATCACAACAAAGACAACCGGAGCAAAAAATTCAATACCTACAGCCATCAAAACATCAACACGAAACTCATGATGAAATGGAGATGATTGAAGTGCTGGAAAGACAGATTTCAAAACTGTTGAATGAACTCATCAGACCAGAGTATGGAACTGATGGAGTGAACACCGAACTCATCCGGGAGTCCAAGAGAAAGAAGAATAAAAGTTACAGAAAAATGAGTAGATAAAAAATTAATAACATGGAAAATCGAAATGAAATGGATAAAGACACGCTGGAACTGGTGTTGCAAGAGTTTGCAGAGGAGCAGAAAGCGACCAACCAGAATATTAATAATCTGATTAAGAGGACTAATCAATTGCAGGAAGAATTCAAGAAATTTGAAACACAAATTAAAAAGCCGAATCCAGTCAATGTGAACACCGACACCAAGCCGTTTCTTCAATTACTTCAGAAAGGAATGATGGACATCAAACTGATGATTGGCAACCAGCCGAAGAGCATCCAAAGGAAATTCCAGATTCTGCTATTTCCGGAACAAGACGCCAAATTATTTTACAAGATTGTATTTGGAAGATGGTTTCTTTGGCTGGTCATCATGCTGGCTTTGACCAATCTTTATAAATGGAGTGTGAATTATAGCAATAACCAAAAATTGATTGAAATGAAACAGGTGGAGAATGATAGGATTAGAAAGTCGTGGAAGTATTTGTATGATCATAGTGATAAAAATATTCAGAGTAAGATGGAAAAAGCATATAAAGATTCAGGAAATTCTGATATTTAATTGATAATCGTTTAATTGAACTTTTTACCCGTCAACTAAAAATTAAAAAAGTAAGAACTGAGAAGCTAAGTGGCCAATTTACAATTTGCAAATGATGAAAATGGAAATAGGATTAAACCATCTCCTCGTGGAAGAGGATTTTGTCCAATTTGTGAAGGACCTATGATTGCTAAATGTGGTGAAATATATCGATGGCATTGGCAGCATGATAGAGAAAGAAATTGTGACTCATGGAAGGAACATGAAACAGCTTGGCATAGAGCATGGAAAGAAATATTTCCAGAATCTTGGCGTGAAATAATTATTGAAAGGAATGGCGAAAAACACATTGCTGATGTTTTAACCAAAAACGATACTGTAATAGAATTCCAAAACTCACCCATTTCAGTAAATACTATTCTTGTAAGGGAATCTTTTTATAAAAATATGCTATGGGTAATTAACGCTAAATCCTTTTCAACTAATTTTTCAATCCGGAGTAAGGTATCTCAGAAGTTAATGAGACTTGAGGAGTCATATAAACACGACTTAAAAAACTTTTACAGTTTAGAATCTCGAGATCCTGTTTATAACAAAAAAATATTTGATCTTGAGCGAGATAAAGAATCATATAAAAGAATACAAGAGCAGGAAGAGCAAAAATTGAAGGATCTTACTCAATCCCTGGAGTCTTTAAATGATATAGTAAGTAAAACCATAATTTCTTGGGAAAAGGAGATTTATCAAAATTTCTCAATTTTCGGGATGAGCGAAATATCAGAAAGACATAAGTCTGACTTTAAAGATAAAACAATCAAAATTAATCTAATAAAATCTCAAGTCACTCTTTTAGAAAGAAATCTGAATGAGATAGAGAATATGAACACCTACCAATATTTGGGTATTAAATATGTATTGGTAAATTACGAAAGATTAAATGTTGATATGATTGAACGATCAATCATCATCCTTAAATCGAATATGGATACAATTTTCCCGACCATCCTTAAATTTCAGAATAAACTTGATTTTCTTACTTATAAATACAAAGCAGATAAATATCTATTTGCCGTTGACACAACAAAAACAATTGAGAAAATAACGGGAGATATTACGAGATTAAATTCAGAGTATCATGAATTGCAAATTAAGTTTCCCGATTACCATAACTGTTTAAGTTTAGATTTCGAAAAGTTTATTCAAAATGAACTTAAATCTAATGAAAAGAGATTTTATGAAGCATCCGAGAATGAGATGAAAGTGCAAACAGAAATTTTCACTCTGGAGATTGAAAAAAATGAATCCGATGCAGAACTTGAAACTTTTTATTCGAAACAGAAAGAAGAAGAAAAATTGGAATATGAGAAAGAAAAAGGTAGAATTATGAGAACTTACAAAGGTCAATATACCTTTTTATGGAAAAGAGAAAGAAAAAGCTGGTCTGAAACAACATGTCCTGTATACTTTGATATTGGTGAAGATTACTTATTTGAAAGAACTGGGCCAAACTCTCTCACGAAGATTTCGATTGAAACGTTTATGGAAAGGTATTTAAATGTGTAGAAATATTACTGAAGACCTATTTTTCCTATTTTCTTTCCTGAATCCGAATTGTCAAATTATATTGTCATAGAGATTTGAATAAAACTTAATTAAAGATATGTATGGACAAGCCAATTCACCCCTATGATTCCCCAGAAAATATTAATAATTATTTAAAGAAAATAAAAGGTTTAAAACTGGAAAAAGTTAACTATCGTTCACTTGTCGAAGATTTAGAAAATAAATTAGGAATGATCCCTTTTACCGGAATTTCAATAAAAAAAGGAACAGAATTATATAGAGCAAGGAAAAATCCTGCTTTTAACGATAAAATGTTTGAAACTATTAATGAGCTTACAATAAGAGAAGATTCCGACATTTTATCATTTGGGAGGGCTAATCTTCCAAACAAGGCAATCTTTTATTGCTCATTAGATCAACTAACAGCTGCTAGAGAGGTCACACAATGGCAAATAGATGATATGGGGACATTAATTAAAAAAGGAGTTACATTCCCTAACTATAATCCGTTCACACAATTTATGACGATATCCAAATGGGTAACAACTAAGGATATGTATTTTATCACACTAACTGATGAAGAATCCAATTTAGGGAATTCTATGATTCAATATGCTAAATCGCGATATCATTTTGATTCAGACAGATATCAAAAATCCCAAAGATTGGTTGAAGTATTTTTTAAATCAGAACTTGAGAAACCTATAATTAACAGTCAATTTGATTATTATTTTTCAGCCTATTATTCTTCAAAAGTTTATTCCATAAAGCAGGATTATGTTGCAGGATTAATTTACAATTCAGTTGCTTTTGATTTAGAAGGATATAATTTTGCGATACCTCGTGACAAGCTAGGAAATCTAAAATTTGTTTGCGCTGATTTCTGTTACACTTATAATTCGAATGGAAAACCAGGTTTCGAAAATCACAAAATAATTGTTGCCCCTTCATCTAGAGCGACTGTTGACCAGAATAATAGATTTATTTGGAAGGATGTTTTCGGTAAGTAGAATTCGTTTTTATTCAATAACTATCTTTTAAGTTGATTAGTCAGGTTAAAACTTATTGCTTGAAAACCTTAAAAAATGTTAAATTTTTGATTTATAGCATGCCAATAAACTATTTCTATCGTAGAAATTTATACCTTGAAGCTTATAATGTCAGCTTAGTTGGAAATTTATAAAAAACCGTTTCTATGAAAACTAGACTATTTTTGTTATTGATTTTCTTTTCAAGTAAAAGTTTGTTCGCTTTAATACCTGATCGGGTTTACCATAATCTACCTGAAAGTTTGGGGCTAAAATACATTTCCAATACTATAAAAGTTACCAATAAAATCTCTTTGAAATCATGGGAATTTATGCAAAAAGATTCTAAAATGCCTTTTGTAATCTTATCATATGGTGATGCTGGGAATATGTCTTATAATCTCTACCAAGCGAAGATGTTCTTTCAAAACGGATATAATGTGATCATGTATGATTATAGGGGATTTGGGGAAAGTTCAGATTTCGAAATGAATCCCAATATGCTATATTATAAGGAATTCGAAGAGGACTTAAAATGCGTTTTGAAAGATACCAAGAAGAAACATCATCCCAAAACCATTATTCTATATGGACTTTCAATGGGCACTATGATTTCAGCATCGGTTGCCAGTGAGGACCATTCAGTTAGCAATCTCATTTTGGACTCTTTTATCCAAGACCCAGGATTGGTTGTAAAAAGAATCTATAGTTATAAAAAGAAAGACATCCTTCTTCCTGAAGACTCGGCAAATTACAAATCAAGGATAAGCAAAATTAAAATACCCATACTACTTTTCTCTGGGTTAAAAGATGAAGTTACAACAACAGAAGATGCAAAAAGAATATTGGGTCTGAATCCTAAATCTGAATTGGTGACCTGGGATTGCAATCATTTAAAATGCTTTTATGAAATGACTAAAACCAATATTGGTGACTTATACTTAGAAAAAGTAAATGAATTTGAAATGAAATTGGGTAATCTCTAATTACTAAAGTGAGTATTCTTATTTATTTTTCAAAATCTCTACCTTTTCCTTTTCACTAGCCGATAACCTTTCAAGTAATGCAACTTTATCTTCATACAGCTCAATTACCTTCTCTATTAGATTGAAGTTATTCTGAATTGAATTATTCTGAAAATTATTAAAAACAGAATCTTCCGTAAATTGCTTTAGTCCTTCAACGGTTACACCTAAAGAAAACCAATTGTTGTTAAAGCTTTTGAAGGAGGTCTATATCAAATCAAGGTATGAGACTGGATTCATCATCAGCGAGGAACAACTAGCTATATTGATAGAGAGAGTGGGTCATCTACTGCAATTGACCAAAGCCATATTGGATGATAATTTCAGGAAACTGGATATTGCAGAGTAGGCATTTATAACATTGACATTTCATTAATTAAAAGCAAAAGTCGGCAATCGCCGGCAACGGGTCCGCTACGCCAAAGTAGTATCCAAAAAATGGGTATCCCGATTTCATCGTGAGCCTCCACATTTTTTGGATCTCCACTTTGCCCTTAATGCCTTTGATCACCGTGTCGAGCACCATAATTAATTCATTAAAAAATCAATGTTATGGAAATACTCAATCAACACCTCAATCTCTTTCAAGTTGCAGAAATCAGTCTCAGTTATGCTCCAAAATGTAAAGCTTCTGAAAGACCAACTATCAAATCTTCCAATGATGTTTATCAAATACTAAAACAAAACTGGGATGAAAAAAAGATAGATTTATTAGAACAGTTCAAAGTGATACTCATGAGTAGAGCCAACAAAGTTTTAGGAATCATTGAAATCTCCAGCGGTGGAATAGCCGGAACGGTTGCAGACCCGAAACTGATTTTTGCCAGTGCATTAAAAGCTTGTGCCTCATGTATCATCCTAGCACACAACCATCCATCGGGAAACTTGAAACCCAGTCAGGCGGATATTCAACTTACCAGAAAAATAAAAGCTGGAGGAGAATTATTGGACATCACTGTTTTGGATCATGTGATTCTTACTTCTGAAGGGTATTACTCTTTTGGAGATGAAGGGATGATTTAATCCCATTTTGTTAAAAATCACTCATAATGTTCTGAGTGGTAAGAAAGACACAATCCAACCTAAGACCTGAGGCTTAAGCAAAGTTTGTTTTTATTCTTAATCTATTTATAATGGGCATTACCTAATTTAACACGCCGTTAACTGCCAACAATGTAATCTAATTCCGGATCGCAAAAAATATCATTCACACTTCAGCAATTGAACTGGTCATATGAAATAATTGCTTCGGAAAGGCTAAGTGGAACAGAAAGATTAACTAAGTGCTGTTGTTCAATTCCTTCCCAGTAAAAATCTAAATCAGAGAAAAAACGTTGGGGAAATATTTGATTTGAAAAGCAATTTTTAACCCTTTTTAAAAATAAAAACCATTTTATAAAACGATGAGTTTTATAAAAATTCTTATCTGCTAAAGCAATATTCCTCAATGAATTAATACAAATACCAGTTAAGTTCTTGGAATGATCAAATTTAATTCCCACGTCGTAAGAAAGAATTAGGATCTCCAATACATAGTGGACCATGGAAATCTTTTTTAATTGATACAAGGGGTTGGTTTGAGAAGAGTCGTCTGGAATCTGCTTGTTTTTTTTTATGTACTCATAGTAATATTTAATTCCTTTTTTATCCTGCAATTTGATCAGATATTTTGCTAAGCCTAACTTTTCTTTCTGATCAACTTCAGTTATAAAACGATTATTCAAATAGTTACGAATGATCAGGCTGTGGTGATTGATGAATTGTTCAATGAGATAATCCCTAAAATATCCTTTTGATGTAAGTAAAACTAATTCCAGATCATCTATCCTACCCCCTAGACACAAATAACCTTTAACGAGTTCATAATTATCCCTAAAAATCTCAAAATATTTTAGGAGATAGGGCAGAGCCTGAACAATATTATGTTCAGTCACATAGTTTAAGTGATTGCTAAAGCATGAGAAATTCTCTATACCACTGTGTAAATTTTGAAGCACCTGACTTGTGATTTCTGCTTTTGAACATATTGTTTCCACAAATTCAAATATCTTAATGATAGCCTCTCCATATTCAGTAAAAGAAAGCATATCAAGATAAATGGTTTTACGATATGTTTTTAAATTGAATCTTCTGATAAAAAATGATAATAATAAAGCATTAGTGTTATAAGTCCATTCTAATTCTGATTCCTTGTTAATCGCCTTTTTAAAATCAACAATTTTTACTTTATCATCACACCAACCTACAATTTCTTCCAATTGGACTTCATTTAAAACCGCCTCATTGTACTGCTTAAGGTATTCGTAAATTTGGAAATACTTTTTTTCAGAACTATTTATAATACTTTGAATTACTTCTTCTAAAACAACATCAATAGAATCTGATCGAAGGTCCAAAAAATCACGAGCTACATTACAGAAATCACTACTCCAATAATCAGGGTCAGTATCACTATAAATAGCTTTGTTGTTTAATTTGTCAGTGTTAAATGCCTTAAATATCAATTTCACTTCATCAATGAGAATATTTTTATTAAAAAGCGCATTAATATCTCTTTTTCTGGCATTTTCTTCCTGTCTTTTAAAGTCAGTATAAGTTTTGGTTTCAATAACTTTAATATTGAATTGATTTCTTAAATAACTGATATTTTCGTTTTGCGCATTGCCCATAAAATATTCCAAACGATTGATTGAATTTTGATCAATCAGTCCATTCGAAAAATCCTGCTTTAATAAATCTATGAACGTAGGAGTTACTAAAGCTCCCAATCCACTTATCATAGTAGCATTGTTGATATTTGCTGGATCATAAATCAATTTACAAAGCTGATCAATATATTGAGCCTGTTTAAAAAAATCAAGAAATACCGTCCTAAACTTATCTCGACTAAGTATATAGGTTTGATTTAATAAAAATACCTCCTGAAGAGATAGAATCATTTCCTGATTATTGCCAAATAAAGCGGCATGCTCTATTGACTTAATTAAAGCAGTACCAAGAAAATTTGAACCCGCTAATTTAACAAGTCCCTTTTTCAATGCGTCAAACAACATTAACAATCCTTTTTCAGAATCTATGTGTTCAATGCAGTGCTTGATTTCTATATTTTCATTGGAAAGTCTCTGCTTTGAGGAATTACTTCTGTTAAAATTCTCCCTTTGTTCATCGACAAGAAAATTTGCCTGTGATAAAATATAATCAACATAATCATTTGCATAACCTTTATTCCAAATTGCAAAGAATAAACTATATCTGATCCAGGTATCATCATGAATTTTGAACTTAAGAAAAATGACGTCAAACTGTTTTTGTGTTAACTTAAAAATGCTGGTATATCCTCTAAGTGCGAGGTATTGCAAATCATCATCATCATCTTCAAATATAATTTGTTCATAAAACTCTTTAAATCTTTGCTCATATACTGGATAAAGCTGAATTTGAAAAGAATTAGTGATGTCCAGAATATTGGCTATAATCTCCTTTCTGTTATTGGATTTTGTCTCCTTCCATAAAAATTCTAAAGTAGATTCACTCTCTCCAAACCTAGCTAATTGTTCTGGTTTATAAATGGTTCTATTGATTCTCCTTTTTTTCTTTTTGAAAAAATTGAAAATATTTTTAAATGTTTGATCCCTTAACTCATCTGTTAGTAATTCCGGCTCCAGTTTAATCACCTGATCCTGATTATATTTTGTCAACCAAATTGTGATTTTATTCCTAAAGGAGCTATCTGCATCTAAAATTCCACTTAAAAAAGAAACAGTATTCAACCAGACAGGTGATATTTTAAGTAGTCCAGGTTGAATTCCAACAAGTTTTCTTAAGGAAAGAAAATTATGCTGAGCTAAGACTTCGGCTGCCAGATATTCATGAATACTTTGTTGATTGAATTTCCATCTTTTCTCAGTTTTATCTGTAGCTTGAAGAAGACCCCCGGCTTCCCTTATTAATTTAAAATCTTCCTCAGAAACAATCTTTAATAAATCCTGATTTATGATGGAGGTTTGTCCAGATGCTTTCATGACAAAGGCAAGTTTACAAAGCAAGATTCTTAACTTCGATTCCTTTTGCTGCTGATCAGTTTTATAGATACGATGAATGTCCTTTTTTATCAACCTACCAACTTCCCTTTTGAAAAATGCCGCTTTACTTTGGGTGACTTTCCCTGTTTCTTGAAATTCCTTAACAAATCCAATTAGATAATATGGTGTTTTGAGCGCATCAGAAAGTCCTTTTTCAGCTATTTCCTTCAAAAACAACTCTTTATCTGCCTTGAGGTATTGGTTTAAGAAGTTTTGAATCGTTTCGTACTTCAGTTCCTCCAGACGAAATGACCTAAATCCCGTGACCGTATTGAGTGATTTATCTTCTTCATAAGAAGTGTAGAAATTAGTTCTACAGGAAAACACTATCCTACAGTTGGGATAATCCCCAGCAAATTTCCCGATTTTCTTAGTGGCTATTTCGAAATGTGAGGATGGTACTTCGTCTAACCCATCAAGTAAAATCACCAATCTATGTTGTGGAATTCTATTAATATCAGGCAGATACGAAATGATATCCTCATTTGTATAGTCCCCTAATTTAATCAGATATGGAAACATGCCATCTTCCTTGGATAAAGTTGCTGCTAGGAACTGTAACTCCGTTGATTTTCCATGTTGCCCCCATGCTAACAATGCTATTCTATTATTTTCTAAAAGGGCTTCCCTAAGAGAAGTCCCTGAGTTAAATAACTGAAAGACTGAGTCCTCCTCAGTGCTCGATACATTTCTAGAAATGTAGTCTTCAGGAAACTCATAATACGTTCTTTCTGGATTTCTTACTTCAGAAAGCGAATCAGCTGCATCTTTTCCACAAAAAACTCTGACCCAATCTTTGCCAAAAAACTCATCGACGAGCTGAGGGTTATCCTTTAACTTATCATTCAACATTACCGCATCCCAAATTTCAAAAGATATATTTTTATCTTTAAAAATCTTACGCTGCCTCTTTATTTCGTCTTCACGATTCCGATTATTGAGTGCCTCTCTAGTACAAAGCACAAATTTATTTGCTTCATTTGCCCATTTACCCTCAAAAAATAACTCTACTGCTTTTTTAATCTTTGCAGGACCAAAATCCTTTTCATTTTTACATTGATATACAGCATATTCTCCGTTTTCATTATAAGCATAAATATCTATCCCTTCCTGCTTATCTCCTTTTTTCCCATAAGGTCTTGCATCCAATACATTCCCCTCTCTTTTTGCAAGTCGATAACATAATTTTTCAAAATATTCCCATGTGATTTCAGAAAATGGCAGTTCCTGTTGCCTTGTTTCAACCGGAAGTGTTAAATATTCAGATGAAAGAGGGGCTGATAAATAATGAATTAAGTCGTTCACAATTTGATTGAATAAGAAGCTAAGGATTTTATAAAGTTAATGAATAGCCAATAAAATTATAATCATAAATAGCCTAGCTGATTTATTAATTTTGAAAAACCAAAAGAATAGCCCATTTAGGATGGGCATCTATGAATATCAAGCTATTCACTTGAACTATGTATCTTTGAGTGATAGCCAAATAGTAGTAACATGGTCACCTTTGAAAATCCTTTAATTAGAAAAGTCACAGTTAAACCCGAACCACCATCCAATCATGTTTATTCATATAATCAGATATCCAGTCCAAGAAGATTTGAGGAATTATTGTAGAGCATTTACAAAACAAAAATCAAGCATAGAGATTTTGATGGTTTTGATGGAATTAGCCTTATGACGGGTGTTCTTGACAAGGGAAGGTACTTATGGAAGAACTAGTGCTTTTTAGCACCTGATGTGTGTCAAAATTTCACCTCCACAGCGAATTTAACCCACGCAGAATGGAAGTAAAGTCTATATGAACAAACCTTTATTTTCTGGTCAATTTATAAGGCAGGTTTGGACTTGACATCCATTCTGCTTTGCGCTTTTTGGGGGCATACGAGTTGAAATGGTGGGATGAGTTAAAACAAGATGGATCAATTTATTAAGATAATCGGTTGGTTATATAATCATTAATATTACTTAAATCGGATTTTATCCTCTCCTCTCCAAACGATTTAATAGTTTCAACACTAAGCTGATGACAATTTTTAATCTTCTTTTCGCTACCGCAAGGGCATTTTTCATTTCTTCCAATGTGTGGCGAAGATATTAACCGCTGAAGAATTAATAAAATAGTTTTCTCATCAGAAATGTAAAGGTCTTCCACATAATACTGTATAATTCCTTCTATATGGTGAGCATATTCTTTGCCTGCATATTTATTTTCAGAAAGCTTATAGATCTGATTGGCAAAATAGGGATAGATTTTTCTCTTTATAAAATCATAGATATGGATTCCCTTCTTTGACATCGCTATCAGATTAGGTGATACATCTACACAACATAATCCCTCTTGTGAGATATGCCAGTCGATGTCTCTTGGAATAATCTCAGTCCTTTCTATTATAACTGGAATACAGTGCGGGTAACTTTGGGGAACTGCGATACCAATATTAAAAGTGTTCCAGTATACACCTTCAGAATCACAAATATCGAGCTCCCCATTTATAATCCAAGTTTTATATTTCGAACTCCATGAATAACGGAGTTTAGGGAAAAACTTTTCTACCTCTTTAAAATCACGCTCGAATAAACTTTTAGCTAACATCAGAAATTGTAATAAGGCTTACTAGCTGCGGCAATTGGAGCTAAATTGGCAATATTTCTATTAGGAATTACAACTGCTTTATTTTTTAATTGTAGGACTCCGTTGAGATCTGTTGCAATAAAGTCCTGTCTTTTTAAAAACTTAAGCCAATCAAAATCATATTGTGTGTAGTAGAAACTTTCCTCAGGATTACGGAAAATATAACGATCGCTTTCACTTCCAGTTCTAGCGGAAACAGTGCTGTAAAACTCATTAAGAAGAGGGCTCTCTTTTTTTATATATTCTCCAACAACAATCCCATTACTTACAGCTTTACCCTGCATTTTACTTGCAAGGCTGGTATGAAGACTACAGGTCGTAACCTCGCTGATTTCGCCAATTCCTGCCATCCCCCAGACAACGTCACGGTCATAACCTAAATCAACTCCAATTCTGGTTAATATATTCTCAATTCCTTGCTCATAAAAAAGATTTTTAAGGTCTTCTTTAACAAAATAGGTGAACACACTAGAAAATTGTAGTGCTCGCTTAACGGCCAGCTCAGCGCTCATGTTCTTACTTCCGAAATATACAAACAAGCCATCTCCTTGTAAACGGTGTACATAACCTCCAAATATTAAACATGTGTGAATAGCAGCTCTTTGGATAGTATTTGTGATAATCCAAACGGTACGTGGGGTATATTTTTTAAAAAGATTAGTAGATCCTTTGATATCAACAAACATTGATACGATATAGTGATCTTCCAAAGTCTCTGAATGCTTAAGGTGTGCAAAGTCGGGATGTAAACCCAATCTCTGTTCAAAATTTGGAGAAAGACCCAACTCTCGAGCGAAATCGGCAAGATTAGGAAGTAATCTCTTTTCAGGAACCTGCTGATTAAAGCTTTTAAAGTCAAATCCTTTGTTGATGCTTTCACCAGAAAATGAAAGATTTTCATGAAATCTCTTGGATTTTGGATCCGCGGCTATAGCTTCACGGATCGGTTTTAAGTAGTCGTCAAATATATGCATGTTATTTATTTTAAATTACAAACGATTAAGAGAATTAATGGGATAAAAAGACAGAATTGAATTGTAATAAGTGTTCCTGCCAATTTCAGTTGCTTAAATTTATAAGCTAATCCACATGAGAGTTGATGAACTTGCGTCCGTAAATCAATAAGTTCATCTTCCTCTGAACAAACTGTTCCTGATTTAACATGATACTGCTCTTTAGTCATACAGGATATTGAACCAAAGTAAAGCATGGATTCAGTGCTTTTAGATAGGAAGGGAGTAGATGCTATAATTACTATAATCATACTCGCAATACCCAGTCCGATTACAGAAAGCATATTCAAATGCACAAAAAGACTGCAATTGACCAAACTTAAAACTGTTGGGTATGCTGCAACAAGGCCGCCGACAACGAAAGTGCTCAATCCCAAAAAGACAGCGCTTTTGTTGTTAATACTTTCATAATAGTGGTCAAATCGCCCTATGCAAAATTTTAATCGTTCCTTTTCCATCTGTTAACCTTTAGTTTTATTAGGATCATTACCGTATGAGTTTTTCTCTCTGAATTGACCATGCTTGTTTTGTATAGTTAATTCTGATTTATTCTTAATAGCTTGTGCTCTTCCCGCATCAATTGCCTCTTTTTGCGTGTCAAAAGTTTTAGTTACACGTTGATTTCCGGCACTCTTTGTTGCCCAATCGTCGCCGTGTTTCACGACGAATACATTTTTGTTACTTTTCATCTTAAATTATTTTAGTTGTGTCACATACTATAGTATGCTCCACTAAATGTATTTTTCGCCATATGGCAAAAAAAATGTTTTAAAGAGCATATCTTAGTGAGGACAAAAAAATCTATTAAATGATCGATGCTCAAACGCTGGATAAATTAGCGGCAATAGACGAGAAGTCTTGGGGACTAATTTATAAACAGCTTGTATTCTATGCTGATTTTAAATTAAATAAAGCTGGGTTTCAAATTCGTACAGAAAAAGATATTGTAGATGCAGAACATTTTGCAACAATGGCAATTGAAAAAGTTCTTGACGGTACTCGCTCTTGGGATAGCAACCGTTTTCCTGACATTACAATTCATTTAACAGGAATAGTAAAAAGTTTGATATCGAGTCATTTCAAATCTTCGTGCCGCTCCATCGTAAAATCAGGAGGAAATTTAGATCAAATAACTGTTGAACCTGGGGAGGATGTAAATGTGGAAGAGAATATAAGTAATGAATTACTAACTACAGAAGGACCAGACGAAATTTTAATCTCAAAGGAGACTTGGCAAGAAATAGAGGGAGCATTTGGAGAAAAAAAAGATGATCATGCTATTTTTTGTGAATGGTTAGATAACAGTCCTCCTAGAACTATCTCTGAAGTTTGGGAAATCCCTGTTTCTGAAGTAAATAATGCTATAAAAAGAGGTATAAGAATTGTGAAAACATTATATAAAAGGCAATCATGAAGAACACTAAGATAGACATCGATAAGCTTAACAGAGAATTATTTCTGATGACGCATCGTGACCCTGAATTACTGGATGAAATATTGCGTGGTAGTGGATTTGATCCAGAAAAGTTAGAGAAGAACGGTATTGATAAAGTAAAAGCCATGCTATTTAAACAAAGGGTAGCATTTAATAAACAGATGCAGGCAAACTTGTATAATAAGGCCTTGATGCTGTTTGAAAGTGCTAAAGAATCGACCAAAGAAGGCATTTTGTCATTATTGAGGCAACGAGCGCCACAGCTTCAGTTTAATAAATTAGAGAAAATGGAGGAGGATGATTTAAAAGAAATACTTGATGAATCAGATTTGCTTGATCTAATGAATAAAATTGAACGAAAAGAAATTTAATGAGAATCGACCCAGCTTTTGTTGCAAAAAAACTGCTTAATCACCTTGGGATTATTGATATGTCACCAGTTGACCTTAAAGATTTAATTCTTTATAATAATGGAATGGTCAGGGAAGTTGATCTTAAAAACTGTGATGGACGCATGGTCATGAAAAACGGACGTTCCATTGTGACAATTGATTCTAAAATTGAATATGAACAAAGAAAACGTTATATATTAGCTCATGAACTTGGGCATATCCTTCTTCATGCCGATAAGGAAGCATCTTTTACGGATGATGACACAACTTTAGAAGGATATAAAAAAGGATCACAGGAAAAAGAAGCAAATGATTTTGCTGCTGAACTGTTAATGCCGGTTGACCAGTTTAAAGCTAACTGTAAAGGGAAAAAATTCTCCCCTCAATTAATCAGTGAACTTTCTGCAAAATTTAATACCAGCCTTACTTCAACTATATATCGATTTGTTGATTTAGGTAACCATCCCATTGCAGTATTTTACAGTAAGAAAAAGAAAGTACAGTATTGGAAAAAATCAGCTGATTTATTTTATAAAATACCGGATATTAACAAACTTGATGTACCATCTGATTCGGTTGCAAACGAATTTTATACGTACAATCGCATCTATTCTAAGAAAGAGGCTGTCCAAGATATTACAAAATCCACTTGGTTTGAATTGGGAAAATATGATCAAGACACCCCGATGCATGAATTTTGCATTGTTACTCCTCGATACAATTCAGCACTGAGTGTTATTTGGGAAGAATAACCTGCATAAAATGAAAAAACTTGAATAGAAAAAGATATTCTTCACTTTATAATCATAGGTAGTAAAATCTGAGATAAAAATTAATTCAGGCTATACTACAAGCCTGAATTAATTGCTTTTATCCCAATCTACTCCTTAAAATCTCCATATCATCACTTATTTTATGATCTAAAACCTTAGCGTAAATCTGAGTTGTTTTTATACTAGAATGCCCCATCATCTTAGCTACTGTTTCTATTGGAACCCCATTATTAAGCGTCACAGTAGTTGCAAAAGTGTGTCTAGCGATATGAAAGGTTAGCAACTTATCAATCCCACACACATCAGCAATCTCTTTTAAATAAGCATTCATTTTTTGGTTACTAATAACAGGAAGTAATAAATCGTCAGAAATGCATTGAGGGTGGTCCTCATATTTCTGGATAATCGATAATGCCATTGGAAGTAGTGGAATTCTGGAAAGGCTGTCCGTTTTCTGCCTATGGGTATAAATCCATAACTTTCCATCAATTCCCTTTTCTATCTCCGAGCGTTTCAGTTTTTTAACATCAACATAGGCAAGACCAGTATAACAGCTAAACAAAAATATATCCCTCACCTGATCCAATCTTTCAATAGAAAATTGTTTCTTAGCAATCTTTGCTAAGTCTTCTTTAGTCAAAACGATTCGATGAACTTTGGTTGTTTTAGGTTTGTAGTTTATATAGGGGTCTATGGTAAGCCAGCCATTGCCCAAACAAATACGAACAATCTTCCCTAAATTCTTGATATACTTTATAGCTGAATTATTGGCACATTTACGCACACTCCTCAGATAATATTCAAATTCATTCAAAAACTCAAAGTTTATCCTACTTACCGGAAGATCAGAGATGTTATATTTCCATTCCATAAAATCACGGGTATGCATTAATGCGGTTTCATATCGTTGGATGGTGCTCTTTTCAAACTCCTGTCCAACCAGACTTGTCATTTTTTGATTATGGTCTTCAAAAACAGATAGCAAGGTTCTAACTTTTTCCGCTTTTCCAATAAATCGGTTTTTGAGTGTTTCAACGGTAATGTTTTCATCGGTTGCAGACATTGTACGGTGCAATTCAAAGAATTTAAACTGGACATCATCCAAAAAGGCGTTCAAAGTTTTTGAAATTGCTTTTGATCCTGTTGCCCTTCCAGTTACCGGGTCCCATCTTTCGGGATTGCATTTTCTTCCAATTGCAAGCTCGGTTCGCTTGCCGTCAACGGTAACTCTTAGATAAATAGGCATCTCACCAGATACATAATTTTTTGGCTTTCTCAGGGCGAAAAGCAAAGAGAGAGTAATTCTCATAACTTTTGATTAATTAAAGTAAACAAATTTTGTTAATTAATCACAAGAAATCAAGATGTTTAATGGCTGAATATGTTGTTATTCAGTAACTTACATGATAATTCGGGAGTTCTTTTTATAGACCTGATATGACTCCCGAATTACTCACATTTTATATGCAAAAACTTGAATAATTTGGTATGTCAGTAAAAACAAAAACCCCTCAGATGATGTCATCTGAGGGGTTTTAACTGTTTTTGATACTGAAAAAGCGGAATGGACGGGACTCGAACCCGCGACCTCCTGCGTGACAGGCAGGCATTCTAACCAGCTGAACTACCACTCCGTTGGTTTGAAACTTTTATTAAAATTTTCAATCTTTTTCCCTTTCCTTGCGTTAGGGAGTGCAAATATAGACAAAAGCTTTAAACTCCAAAATATATTTTAAAATATTATGCAATCGAGCCTTCTTTTAGTTTTTCTGCATTTTCAGCAAATTGTAATGCCTCCAAAATTTCCTGTATATCGCCGTTCATTACCGCTGGCAAATTATATAAAGTTAATCCTATACGATGCTCAGTCACACGACCTTGAGGGTAATTATAAGTTCTTATTTTTGCAGAACGGTCTCCCGTAGAAACCATTGTTTTACGTTTACTCGCAATCGCTTCGTTATGTTTGGCTAATTCTCTTTCGTACAAACGACTACGCAACATTTCCATTGCCCGTTCTCTATTTCCTAATTGTGAGCGCTCAATTTGGCAAACTACCACAATTCCAGAAGGACGATGCGTTAACTGTACCTTCGTCTCCACCTTATTTACGTTTTGTCCACCGGCACCACCAGAGCGTGACGTTTGTAAGTCCACATCAGCAGGATTAATCCAAACATCTACTTCCTCAGCCTCAGGCATTATCGCTACAGTCGCTGCAGAAGTATGAACACGCCCCTGTGTTTCAGTCTCGGGTACGCGTTGCACCCGGTGAACTCCTGATTCATATTTCAAAACACCATATACATCCTCACCTAGCACTTTGAAAATAACCTCCTTATATCCGCCGTTTGTACCTTCTGTAACTTCTAAAGTCTCCGTTCTCCAACCCCTACCTTCACAATACCTAACATACATACGATATAAATCGCCAGCAAAAATTGCAGCTTCATCACCACCAGTTCCTCCTCTAATCTCTACAATTGCATCTTTTTCGTCTCCTTCTTCTTTAGGCACCAACATCAAACGAATTTTCGCTTCTAACTCCTCCTGCTGAACCAACAACATGTCCTGCTCCTCTCTAGCCATTTCACGCAACTCTTGATCTTTCTCGTTGGATAAAATATCTTTATTCGTCTCAATATTGCTCACCACATTCTTATAAATCAGATATTGATCCACAATCAATCCCAAATCTTTATACTCCTTATTCAATTGAGCATAACGCTTCATATCGCCCAAAACATCCGGATTCGAAAGCTCTAGTTCTACATCATCTCTTCTTAGCTTAATTGCTTCTAACTTATCTAACATATTTTCTCTTGAAAATGAGCCAGCGAAAAGCTGGCAGGTTCTCTAATCTTGGCAAATGCAGACCCGCTTGTCCATTCATACGCCTTCGAGGCTTTATTCACAGGGCGGGTATCCATTTCCATCGGGTTTATTTAGCCCAGGTCTATGCTAAAAACTCAATTATTTTTAACAGCCCACAAAGTTAAATCTTTTTCCCCTAAAATCAGCAGGCGCCGATATCGCAGTAAAACATTCGAAATATTTCCTTTTTTCGGCAATAAGACTTCTTTTAATGCAAAGCTTAGCGTATTATAACTCATTAATTTCCCCTCATCAAAATAATAAATCAAATTACCATCCACCTCAAAGCCTTTTTTCGGGTAAATCACAGCCGATTTTATAAAATTCCCATATTGGTCAAAAATCCGAATACCTTCTAAGGTGTCATTTAGATAAACATTTTGGTCATCAGTCAGCATAAAATCAACCTGTAAATTTAACCCATCACGCTGGTAGATATTTCCGCTTTTGATGTCATCCGCAAAATAGTTCGTCAGCTTTATCAGCTCTCTGTTAATTTGGTCATACGCCCAAAAACCATTGTTATTTGCTGATGCAATTAAGCTAATTTGAACATCCGGATTTCTGGAAAAAGAAAATTTACTAATTTCACTCAAGTTATTATTTAATACCACAATTTGCTGATAAGCCGCATAATACAAAATCACACGAAGCGGGTCAGTAACATCTAACTGCGTGATTTCTCCGAAATTATTATTGGTATAGTTCCATAAAAACTTTCCTTTAGGATTAAATTTTAAGACCTCATTTTTAAGGGTTATTACAAAAACATTTCCGAAATTATCTACTGTTGCTATTTTAGCTACAGTATCTATCTTGGCGATAAATTGGTATTCCTGAGCCTTCAAATCGGCGAAAGCCAAAACAAAAAAAGCGATAAAAATCACTTTTAAAATATTTGACTTATTTAACCAATTCTTAACTTTCATCTATTTAAATTCAAGTAAACTCACTTCTCCTTTATCTAAAACGGCGTAACTAGAATAATTAACCCATTCGCCTAAATTGAAATAAGTAGCGCCATCGGCTAAACCAATTTTCGATGGAAAATGACGATGACCTATTATTATAAAATCAAACTTCCCATGTTTAGTCTTTAACTCTTCATAATATTTAGAAATCCAGTTTTTTTCTTTTTCAATATGTTTTATTCCTTCTTTCTTACTGTTTGCTAAACGGCTTTTACTACTCCAATAATTGGCAACACCAATTCCAAAATTAGGATGTAAACGAGCAAATAACCACTGACAAAACCTACTTCTAAAAAAGTTCTTTAGTAATTTATACTTAGCGTCTCCTTTTCCTAAACCATCTCCATGATGCATAAATAAACGTTTTCCGTCTTTCTCAATAATTAATTCATCGCTAATAATTTTTGCATTTAGCTCCTTTTCAAAATAATCGAACACCCACATATCATGGTTCCCTTTAAAAAAGTAGAGTTGTACGCCATCATCACTCAATTCGGCCAGCTTACCTAATAAACGGATATATCCTTTTGGGATTACTGTAGCGTACTCAAACCAGAAATCAAACACATCCCCCATTAAAAATACAGCCTCAGCATCTGTTTTAATAAAGTCTAACCAAGCAACCAGTCGCTTTTCTCTAGCTCTGCTACTATCGTATGTGGGCGCACCTAAATGAAAATCGGATGCGAAGTAGTATTTTGTTCTTTCCAAATCTTGAAATTTCAAAGTCTAAAATTATTAAAATATTTTACACCAAAGATTATATCACTGTAAGCTAATAAAAAGCAGATCGACTAACTAGTAATTAAACCAAAAAAATGAAACGTATTTTAGTAATAGGAAATCTTTTAATGGTTGTCCTTTTAGGCTGTTTAAGCTTTTCTTCAGATGAATCAACAAGAAGCAATTTAACAGAAAATAAAGGTTTTGCCGTAATAGAATTGTACACATCCGAAGGTTGTTCTAGTTGTCCATCGGCAGATAATTTATTGAAACAAATCAGAGAGGAATATAAGAATCAAGAGGTTTATGTATTGGCTTATCATGTAGATTATTGGAATCGTTTAGGTTGGAAAGATAAATTTAGTGACCATCAATTCACAGAAAGGCAATCTGCTTATGCAAATAATTTTAAAAACTCATCTGTTTATACGCCACAAGCTATTGTGAATGGCAAAGATGAAATGGTTGGATCTGCAGCTGGAGAACTAAAAAATAGTATCTCGAAATTCTTGAAGAGTTCAAATGAACTTCAATTTTCTTCTAAAGTTGAAGAAGTAAATTCGCAATCTTTAAAATTGAGTTTTGATTTACCAATAAATGCACAAAATAAAGATTTAGTAGTGAATTTGATAGAAAAAGATATTAGCACCAATGTGAAGGCTGGCGAAAACGGAGGACGCGTTTTAGCTCATGCCAATGTGGTTAGGGCTTTTCAAAGATTCATAATCGAAAGCACTAAAAAGGAAATCAAAATAGAGTTTCCCATCGATTTTAAGAAAGAAAATTTAGAAATTATTGCTTTTGTTCAAGAGAAAAATCAAGGCGCTATCTTGGGGGTTGCGAGGACTAAACTATAGCTAAAAACAAAGTCCATGATCAAAATCATGGACTTTAAATTTTACATTTTCACTTCTACAGCATCTGAATTAGCTTTCATATCCTCTTTTGAAATCGTTACAAACTTCACATTGGTGATTTTTGCATCGCCAATTTTATCTCCAATACCTTTCTCTTTGTTCCAATTGTGGAAAGCCCATTGCATTGCGATTGACACTCCGTTGACTTTTTGATAATCAGAATATTCAATTGCATGAGCTCCTTTTTCGGCTTGCTCCACACTTCTGCCTCCAAAAGTTACAATGTATCCCATTGCTGCTACTAAATTCTGGGCGTTTTTATAAACGTAATAGTAATCACCAGAAGCATCGCCAGTTCCGTTTTCAAAAGTCAGTTTAGCTGCTGACAATTGCATTTCATCATTAAACGCTTTTTCTCCTAAATTTTCCCATTTTGTTCCGTTATCAGAAAATTTAAATGGTGCCATAAAAAAGTATTGCCAAGTAAACATATCGAATCTTGCACCTTTATAATTTTTATCCAATGGACTTAACCAAACCTTATTCCCATCAAATGTCAAGGTAGTTCCGTCTGCTTTGATAATTTTAATAAATGACGAATTAGTTGCAGAAATAACTGCTCCTTCGAAAGCTTTTTTATCCCCAAAAACTAACTCAATATGGAAAGAAATCGCTTCCATTTCGTGAAACTTACTAGATTGATTTGCTTTCTCAATTTGAGAGACAAAAGGAATTTTAATTTGTGAATATCCAGAGATACTCAAGAATGAACTCAAACAAATAGTAATGAAATGCTTCATAATGCTAATTTTAATATTTTAAAAATGTGTTTTAAGTCTAAAGCTGTCGGTAAAGAATTGACAAACTTACTTAAGGTTGATAATTATTTTGATTTACGCGAGTAAAAAAACTGGATGGTAGCATTTGTTTGAGCTCCTTACAAATTGAAAATGAGCAAAAAGCAAGTGCGGACAGCCAGATTGCCTGAACTAAAGAAACACTAAAGCACCTTTTCAAATCTATTTTTAAGGTCAATTAATTCAGTAATTTAAACTAAATGGCACAATATTGTATCTTTGTAAACTAAAGAAAATAGATGCCGATAAAAAAGTTTTTTGATACAGAAGCGAAGCCAGAGCGGGCTGTTTTAGTGGGTTTAATAACTACTGGAGTAACGGAAGAACAAGAAAAAGAATATTTAGATGAGTTGGCTTTTTTGGTGGACACCGCTGGTGGAATTACTGAAAAAACATTTACTCAGAAAATGCAGCGCCCAGAGCGGGCAACTTTTGTGGGGACTGGTAAATTGGAAGAAATTCAGGCTTATGTAAAAGCCGAGGAAATTGACTTGGTAGTTTTTGATGATGAGCTTTCGCCGATGCAATTGCGTAACATCGAGAATGAATTGAAAGTAAAAGTTTTAGATCGAAGTAATTTGATCTTGGATATTTTTGCCAGAAGAGCACAATCAGCACAAGCAAGAACTCAAGTCGAATTAGCGCAGCTACAATATTTATTACCTCGCTTAACGCGGATGTGGACTCACTTAGAGCGTCAAAAAGGAGGTATAGGGATGCGGGGACCAGGTGAAACGCAAATTGAAAGTGATAGAAGGATGATTAAAGAGAAAATCTCTATCCTCAAAGAAAAACTTAGACTGATTGATAGACAAAACGAAACACAGCGTAAGAATCGTAAAGAATTAGTACGTGTGGCTTTAGTAGGTTATACCAATGTAGGTAAATCTACCATCATGAACATGCTTTCTAAATCTGAAGTTTTTGCAGAGAATAAGCTATTTGCTACTTTAGACACAACGGTGAGAAAAGTGGTTCTAGATAACGCTCCTTTCCTACTTTCTGATACGGTCGGTTTCATACGAAAGTTACCCCATCATTTAGTAGAATGTTTTAAATCTACTTTAGACGAGGTACGAGAAGCTGATATTTTAATACATGTGGTGGATATTTCTCATCCGAATTTTGAAGACCAAATTCACACAGTAAACGAAACTTTAAAAGATTTAGGTGCGATTGATAAGGAGATGATTACTGTTTTTAATAAGATTGATCATTATCATGAAGTTAAATTCGAACAAGATTGGGAAATAGAAAATGAAGAAACTGCAAAAATGACTTTGGATGACTTTAAGAAAAGCTGGATGGCAAAATACAACAGTCCGGCAATTTTTATTTCGGCCACAGAAAAAGAAAATATTGATGAATTTAGAGATAGAATTTACGAACGTGTGAAAGCCGTAAATCAACAAATTTATCCTTTCAATAATTTTTTATACTGAGTAAGTTGAAAGTGAAAAGTTCAAAGTAAAAAGCTTTAAACTTTAAACCCTCAACTTTAAACTTTAAACTCAAAACGAACATGGAATCAAAAAGACAGCAAAAATTTGCTCGAGTAATACAGAAAGATTTAGGAGAGTTATTTCAAAGAGAAGGAAATACGCTTTTGCCGAATACCATGATTACCGTGACCAAGGTGCGCACTACTCCTGATTTAGGAATTGTACGTGTTTACTTAAGTTTCTTTAATTCTCCAGATAATCTATTAGCGATAAATACGATTAAAGCACACTCATCGGAAATCAGATATAATTTAGGAAAACGTATTAAAGACCAAGTAAGAGGTGTGCCGCAATTAGAGTTTTTTATTGATGACACCAGTGAATATGTTGATAGAATGGATCAAATTTTTACGCGTATTCATAAAGATGAAGATCCAGAAGCTTGATGAAAAAATACATTAGGGAACCCATCAATTTTCTAACACATGGTATTCCAGCTTTGTTAGCTATTCCTGCTACTTTAATCTTAGTCAGCCAAGCAAAAGGAGCTATCCAAACTGCATCAGCTATCACTTTTGGAATTGCCATGACTTTGCTGTTTAGTATCAGTGCTGTTTATCATGGCTTTCCAAAACAAGAAAGAAATATTCGCTTTTGGCAAAAGTGTGACCATTGCTGCATCTATTTAATGATTGCAGGTTCTTATACGCCAACAATGCTCATCGTTTTTGAAGGATGGCTGAAATGGACGATCTTTTCTTTGGTTTGGTTAATAGCAACTATTGGTTGTTTACTTAAGATTTTTGATCGACTAAAGAATACGGCTATTTCTTTAACACTTTATATCTCTATGGGATGTATTGTTCTGCCATTACTAAATATCATGTTACAAAAATTGCCTTTAGAAGCAATATATTGGTTGCTTTTAGGAGGTGTATTTTATTTGATTGGTACCATTTTTTATAAAAAGGATAAACCTTACAAGTACCTTCATACGCATGAAATTTGGCATTTATTTGTGGTTCTTGGTGCCGCTTCGCATTATATTTATAACCTTAAATATTTGATAATTACTTAATGAATTCTGCTCAAAACATAAATGACCTCCTAAAAAAACATCAATCTGATTTTTATCCAGTGGTTGATTTTTCAGCTACTTCAGATAAAATTATTCCTTTAGACTTCACTGCAGCAAATACAGACTTAAAGGCTGAAATTATTGGAGACACCACTTTATTCTCTCAATACATTGATAAACAATTATCATCGGCCAAAGCCAAATTTGGAATTGGAGGTTATTTTGAACATCGTACAGTTTATGCCCGAAGCGAACATTTTAGCTCTTCCGAAGGAGAACCTCGTCGTTTACATTTAGGAGTTGATATTTGGGGTATAGCATTAACCCCCATTTATGCTTTTATGGATGCTAAAGTCCACAGTTTTGCTTTCAATAATAATTTTGGGGATTATGGAGCCACCATTATTTTAGAGCATGAATTAGAGAGGGTTACTTTTTACAGCCTTTACGGACATTTGAGTTTGAAAAATCTAGGGGGATTAACATCAGGAAAACGGATAAATAAAGGAGAGCAATTTTGCGATTTTGGTATAGCGGAAGAAAACGGTTTTTGGCCTCCACATTTACATTTTCAATTGATGTGCGATATGGAAGGTTTAAATGGAGATTATCCTGGCGTTGCTAAATTTTCGGAGTTTGACTTGTGGAAAAGTAAAATTCCTGATCCAAACATCATACTAAACTGGAATTAAATCACACCTTTTTAAACATTTAAACGTTAAGCCTTTATGTTATTGATATTTTTCAAAATATGGTTGATGGGTTTTTCTGGAGTTTTAGCTCAAGACCAACCCACTTTCAAAGGTGGAACTGATGCTTTGAATACTTTCATTACAAATCGAATGATTTATCCTACTTTCTCTAAAAATAATTGTTTACAAGGCAAAATATATGTGGCTTTTCAGCTTGATAAAGAGGGCAATGTGTTCAATAGTAAAGTGCAGAAAGGTCTAGGAATTGATTTAGATCAAGAAGCATTACGATTAATCAGATTGACAAATGGGAATTGGGAAGTACCTGCTGATTATGATATCAATTCTCAATTAGTGATTCCAATAAGCTTTTCATTAAAAAATTATAATTGTAATGATCGTTCAGCTGATGAGATTGGAAAAGCGATTGAACTATACAGAAATAGACTAGCACTACAAAATGTGGTAACTAACTATTATAGAAATAAATACGAGGGTAAAATCAATCAACAAAACGAGATAGAAATCATAAGTATCAAAAACGAATTAGGTTTTGATGATAAATTCATCAATGAAAAACTCAGAGAAGCCAAACAAAAACTTAAACAAGGCGATAAAGAAGGCGCTTGCGAAAGCTGGTATTTTATTAAATACATTGGCTCAAATGCTGCAGATGAAATGATTGCAGAAAACTGTAAATAATCTATATTCGTTCCATGAAATGGGTGTTACGCTTTTTTGGATTGTTAGACCTAGTAGGTTTTATCTATTCATTTGACTTTGCCTTACTTCAAATAAGTGCCCTCATTGGAGACCAACCTCAAACAGGCAGTGAGTTTTTTACTAAAATTGCTTTTATTTTACTTTGGTTAAGTATGTTGGTGAGTGCTGCATTTCTATTTGTACCCAAAAAAGCAGGAATCATCATTTACTACTTTCAGATTTTACCACGATTACTTTTCCTGATTCTTTCCTTTGGATTTATTTCTTACCTCAGCTACTTTTTAAAATGGAACAATCCAGAAAAAATCCTGATGCCCATCATTATTTTTTTCGAGATGCTGAGGGCTTATTACAGTTATCGGATTCAGAAAGAAATTTTTTAGCAATGTTTTAGGTTCCATAAACAGGATAGTAGTGGAAAATCCAGTCCAATAAAATCATAATGCGAGCGTATTTGCAGCGTATTGCCCGACTATCGGAACTGAAGTCGCAAACATTTCGCTTTTCTAAAAAAAAATATACAAACTTTTAATTATCTGATATTTACACTATCATTGATGTATAAACCTTAAACTATTACATCATGGCAATTAATGAATATGCGCTGCAAGACAGGAGCGCCAACCCTGCTCCGTTGGGCCTACTTGGCTTTGGAATGACTACCGTTTTGTTAAACATCCATAATGCTGGATTTTTTGAGATGAATTCGATGATTTTTGCCATGGGAATTTTCTATGGCGGTATCGCTCAGATTATTGCAGGGATTATGGAATCAAAGAAAAATAACACCTTTGGTTTTACGGCTTTCATTTCTTATGGTTTTTTCTGGTTGACTTTAGTTGGCTTGCTCGTAATGCCGAAATTAGGCTGGGTAGCTGCTACAGATTCAAATGCAATGGCTTGCTATTTAGGAATTTGGGGCTTATTTACTCTTTGTTTATTCTTTGGAACTTTTAAAATTAGTCGGGCTTTGCAAGTCGTTTTTGGAACTTTAACTATTTTATTTTTCTTATTGGCCTATGGCGATGCAACCGGAGACACCAGCCTTAAAACCTTCACTGGTTACGAAGGTATATTTTGTGGTGCCTCTGCCATATATGCTGGTATTGGTGCTTTGTTAAATGAAGTTTATGGCAAAACTATTTTGCCCTTAGGACCCGTTCATTCATAAATAAAAAAGTTCAGTTTCAAAAAATTTGAAACTGAACTTTTTCTTTTTCTAGATTATCTTAGAATTTAATCCCTAATCCAACCTGCCAAACCTGGTTTTTAAAAGCTGGAGTTGACGTTGTGCCGTCTTCATTATTTTTTTGGAAGTCTAAAGCGTACCTGCCATTTAAACTTAATTTATTTGACAAATCAATTCCTACTCCTAAAACTCCTCCTAAAATACTTTTCTTAAATTTATCTGCATCGCTTTCATAAGTGGTCTTTTGAGAGCTAGAGAATGTGCCATCGTATTTATTAGTGGTTTTAGTTAAGAAAGAAACCTCCGGTCCTAAATAAATACTAAATCCTTTGGCAGCCTCTACTTTAGCTAAAATTGGGATTTCAATCCAATTTGTAGTTTGAGTTAAAGTTCCACTCCCAAGTATACCACTACGGTCTGATTTGTACCCTTTTTGCGAGAACATCAATTCAGGTTGAAAAGCCAATCGATCTACTATTGGAATCGTTAAAAAAGCTCCCGCGTTAAATCCAGTTTGGTAATTGGTCTTAAAATTCGAATCGTCTGTTTTAATGATGTTACTAAAACTTAAACCGCCCTTAATTCCAAAACTTGGTCCTTTTTGCGCACTTACCTTGCTTGCAACCAGCAGAGCAAAAGCAACTATAAATAATTTTTTCATTTTCGTTTTTTATTGTTTCGGTACCTTTTGAAAGAACTGTGCCAATTTTAAAACATCAATGGTTATCTTTTTTGTAGTAAACCGATCTATTCAACAGAAAATGAGCGCATTTAATTATCATCGTATCCAATGAAATCATTTTTAGAATTGTTGTATTTTCGTAATTTACGTGTAGCTTTTTGACTACAGAATCATCATATATTTTAACAAAATGTTCTATTTTATATTTCCTTTAATTTATATCTTAGCCAACGTCATCCTCATCTTATTAATTAAGTATTTTATTAAAAAAAGAATTGATAATAAAAATCAAGTGTGGTTAATCAGCGTTTCTATTAGTTTAGGAATTACTTTCCTAATAACGGTGTATTTTATCAGCTACTTTATTAAAAACCTTTCGGTTTATCATTAAATTATGAAAAAAATAATTTTTGTTGCCATTTTGGCCTTTATCTATCTGGCACCTGCAAAATCACAAACACGAGTTCCTTTTGTGCAGACTTTGAGTAATCCCAACCGTTGGGTTGATTCCATTTTTAAGAAAATGAACAGAAACGATAAAATAGCCCAGCTATTTATGGTCAGAGCGCACACCAATTTAGGTAAAGCTTACGCCGATTCTGTTGGAGAAATCATTAGAAAAGAACATTTGGGTGGCGTAGTTTTTTTTCAGGGTGGACCGGGAAGACAAGCTGCTTTAACCAATACTTATCAATCGTTATCTAAAGTCCCTTTGATGATTGCTATGGATGGCGAGTGGGGTTTAGGGATGCGTTTAGACAGTACCATTTCTTATCCATATCAAATGACTTTGGGTGCTATTCAGGATAAATCCTTGATTTATCAAATGGGACAAGAAGTAGCTAAAGATTTCAAACGATTAGGGATGCAAATCAATTTTGCACCCGATTTGGATGTCAACAACAATCCTCGAAATCCGGTAATTAACTACAGGTCTTTTGGTGAAAACAAATATAATGTAGCAGAAAAAGGTATAGCCTATATGAAAGGAATGCAAGACGCTGGTTTATTCACAACCGCTAAGCATTTTCCTGGTCATGGCGATACCGATGTTGATTCGCATTATGATTTACCTCAGCTACCTTTCACTGCTGCCAGGTTAGATTCTCTAGAAATGTATCCTTTTAAACAAGCTTTTGCCGACGGATTAAGCGGAATTATGATTGCTCACATGAATATCCCTGCTTTAGACAATACTGAGCACTTACCCTCCACACTTTCAAAACCTATTGTAACTGGCATTTTAAAAGATAAATTAGGTTATAAAGGATTAATTTTTTCTGACGCGATGGGAATGAAAGGTGTAGTGAAATATTTTCCTAATGGCGAAGCCGATGTTAGAGGTGTTTTAGCAGGAATGGATGTATTAGAACTATCTGAAAACAGTGCAAGAGCTATTAAATTAATTCGTAAATCCATCCGTCATCATCGTTTGAATTGGGATGATATCGATGTAAAAGTAAAGCGAATTCTTGCTGCTAAATATTGGATGGGCTTAAATAATCTTAAACCAGTAAATACCGAAAATGTAGTTGAGGATCTCAATCGAGCAGAATCAAAACAATTGGTTCAAAAACTAACTGATGCTTCTTTAACAGTATTAAAGGATGAAAGCGTCATTCCATTAAAAAACGATTTTGTTAGAAAGACGGCTATCATCACCATTGGACCAAAAGAGCCAAGTGTTTTTGCTCAAGATTTGAAGAAAAATAATCCCAATTCTTTATTGTTTATCATCCCAAAAGATATTAGTATTACAGAATTAGAGGCGGTAAAAAATCAACTTAATAATTATGATCAATTTATTATTTCTATTTATGATACCCGCCTTAGACCGCAAAGTACATTAGATTTTAATACGGATATCAAATTATTTATAGCAGCTATGGCAACAAAAAATACCATAACTGCTGTATTCGCGAATCCATACAGTATCGCTGGCTTACCAGGAATCGAGAAAAGTAAAGCTCTTTTAGTTGGATATCAAAATATGGTAGAAATGGAGCACTCAGCGGCTAAGGTACTTATTGGGACTTTAAAAGCCTCAGGTACATTACCTGTAACGATAAATGCATTCTTCAAATACGGAGATGGATTACAAATGAAGTAATTTATTAGCATTTAACTCATTCAGGCGTTTTCCCGATAGCTATCGGGACACGCTATTCGCAATATCTTTGTGCCCAAAAAAGGCACAAAGGATATCGCTTCTATCGTTAACGCAATAAAAATTAGTTTCAAGCATGTTATTATTCGCTATAACCAAAGCTCTTCAAATAATTTTCTCGGTTTCTCCAATCAGGTATTACTTTTACAAATAACTCTAAAAAGACTTTCTTCTTCAAAAACTCCTCCATGTCTTGTCTGGCGTAAGTTCCTACTTTTTTAAGCATAGAACCTCCAGTACCGATCAAAATATTTTTTTGCGAATCACGCTCAACTACTATCTCAGCAGCGATTTTAATAATATCTTTAGCTTCTTTGAAGGAGGTTATTAAAACTTCTGTACTATAAGGAATTTCCTTTTTGTAAAACTTAAAGATTTTCTCTCTAATCATCTCAGAAACAAAAAAACGTTCTGATCTATCAGTTAGTTCATCCTTTTCGTAGTAAGCGGGATGTTCTGGCAAATTCTCGGTGATAAAGCTCATCACTGGCTCTACATTGTATTTGTGAAGTGCAGATATCCCAACTATACCCTCAGGATTTAATTTCTCTTTCCAGTAATTTATTTTCTCTTCTATCAATTCGTTGGTGGATTGATCTATCTTATTAATTACTACTAAAACCTTCGCACTCGTCTTCTTTAATTTTTCAAGTACATCTTCCTCATCCTGCTTCTCATTAATGTCAGTAACAAAAACCAAAATATCAGCATCTACTAAAGCATCATCTACAAAGTGCATCATATTTTCCTGCAATTTGTAAGCTGGTTTAATAATTCCGGGTGTATCTGAGAAAACAATTTGGTAATTCTCATCATTTACGATACCTAAAATACGATGGCGAGTAGTTTGCGCTTTTGGCGTAATAATGGCCATTCGCTCTCCAACTAACTGATTCATAAGGGTTGATTTACCCGCATTTGGTTTTCCGATGATACTTACAAAGCCTGCTTGATGTGCCATTAAATTTTTTTTTAAAAAACATTTGGAGTACAAAGAAACGAATTATATCTTTGCAGTCCAATTCAGAGAAATCATTTATTAAAAAAATGAATTGGGAGGATAAACAGAGTGTGTTTTTCTCAAAAATTGAAAGATTATCAATTACAAAAATACAGTGCGGGGTGGAGCAGTTGGTAGCTCGTCGGGCTCATAACCCGAAGGTCATAGGTTCGAGTCCTGTCCCCGCTACCTAGAAAGAGTTTGAAAGACAGCTCTTTTTTTATGGCCCGTTCGTCTAGGGGTTAGGACGTTAGATTTTCATTCTAGAAACAGGGGTTCGATTCCCCTACGGGCTACTTAGAACATAATAAAAAAAAGCTTAAAAGCCTGCAAATCAAATGATTGCAGGTTTTTTTGTTTAACGAATATCCCAAAATATTCAACTATCTGCTATAAATCAGTGCCTAATCTCTTGCGTTAAAAAAATATTTTCAATCATGACCAATTTCCATTTACTCAAAAATCAAGGCAAAAAGTAAACTATCAGAAATCACTTTCGATCATATATGTAAATCTTCCAACTGTAATTCACATCATGGAGGAAGCAAAGACCATAAGGAAGAAGAAAACTATAAAAGCAAAAAACAGCCTTCAAAACAATGAAGGCTGTTATTCATAAAAATCACTTTTTAATATCTTTATAAAGATAGATGTTAATACTATACATATTGTGGCATAAAAGCTCTTTCTTAAATTATCGCTATTATACTTTAAACATCCTTATTTAGCTTTTACCCTACTTTTTAAATCTTCCATAGTTATAGCCATCATGCGACCAATGGGTTTACCATTTTTATAGGTAATCATTTTTAACTGAAATGATTCTTTTGGTGCTAGTAAAGGTTGTGTATATTTTGGATAAAATTGATCAGGAAAAGAATTATCAAACGAATAATAAATGTCAAGATCTTTAACTTCGGTTGCTAAATCAACTATTAATTGTCCATTTTCACCCATTGATGTATTAACGATTGGGTCGTAAACACTTGGCGAATATTTAATGGAAGCTATATTAAACCTCTCAAATTGTTTTTCCACTTTGCCGAAAAAATTATCCCAGTTTTTCTTTTCTTTTGGCGACCAAAGTGATTCTGATATGGCGAAAGCTCTTGGCCAGGTCATGTATTCTGCAGTGCGCATGTTGTAAACCTGTTCTGTCCACAGATTTCCCTGACCACCCAAAATTAATTTAGGATCAATCCCGTTTGGAACAGGCTCAAACTGGTACGTTTTATTTAACCTCAGGGTACTATATATTTTTGTTTCAACACTTGGATCACCCTGCATATAATCTAAATAACAATATTCTGTTGGAGTCATCACAATGGAACGTCCTTCTTTGGCCGCTTTTGCGGGTCCATCTGTACCCAGCCAGTTCATCACTGCAGCACTTTTTGATAACCCTTCTCCTTGTAAGATTTCGTTCCAACCAATTAATTTTTTTCCTTTTGATTGTACAATCTTATCAACTCGATTGGTGAAATATGTTTGTACATCATCCATTGTTTTTAAATTTTCCTTTTTCATTAAGGCTTTAATCTGCGGGTCCTTTTCCCAATAATTTTTAGGACACTCATCACCGCCCATATGTATGTACTCAAAAGGGAAAAGTTTAGCAACCTGGCTCACCACAGTATCTAAAAACTGATATGCTTTTTCGTTAGCTGGACAAAGTGTATTGTCATACAACGCAATAGGTGGATGCCCTTTTGACCAGTCCATAATTTGCTCACCAGAGCGTACATTGTATGTATTTGCCTCCGGCGTACACGACAATTCTGGGTAAGAAACTACTGCGGCTAGACTATGCCCGGGTACATCAATCTCTGGCAAAATATTTACAAAGCGATCTTTGGCGTAGGCAACCAATTCCTTTATGTCTTCTTGGGTATAAAAACCACCATAATTTCGGGGTTCTTCTGGTGTAGGTATCGGCATATTATTAAAATATCCTGTACGTTTTACACGCCATGCACCCACCTCAGTTAGTTTTGGATAACCTTTAATTTCAATTCTCCAACCTTCATCATCAGATAAATGGAGGTGTAAAATATTAAACTTATACCTTACCATATCATCGATGTAACGCTTTACATCTTCTTTACCAAAAAAGTGACGAGCCACATCAAGCATAAGCCCCCGCCATACAAATCTCGGATAATCTTCAACATCAACACAAGCTGTAGACCAATCTATATTTTTTACAACGGTGGCACTTTCAATTTCCTTTGGTAAAAGCTGAATAAAAGATTGAGCACCGTAAAACAAGCCAGCAGGTTTATTTGCCCTAATTAATACATTTTTAGGTGTTACAGAAAGCTGATAGCCCTCATTACCTAAAACTGCATTAGCGTCCTTGTTAAGTATTAAACGGATCGTATATTTTGGAGAAGTATTGTTTTCTTTAACTGTGAAGCCCGTAGCTCTTGAAATTTTGTTTGATAAAAATTTCGTCACCAAATCCACTTCTGAGGAAGAGCTAGACCTGATTACCACATTCTTTGGCAATGTAAACTTCCCCCCATTCCTTATAATGCTTACGGGTTCGGGAATAATTGCGACATCAAATTTATTTTCCTGTGCAAATGAAATAATTTGCAATATGCACAAACAAAAAATAAGTGTTAGTTTTTTCATGATTTTGAATAAAAGGTTAGTTAAATATAGCTTAAGATAATTTTGAATTATGCATAATAATAAAAAAAATTAACCTAATTAAACCTCGAATTTTTAAAAAGTAGTTGAATGGTATTAAAATCTTGATGCTTAATCAAAAAAATAAGTAGAAATACAGCTTTTTCGATTTAAATATTAAAAATTACTTGAATTATAATTCAATTTTTAAATAGCATTAATAAGTTTCAGCTATTTCTATAAATTGTGAGAAAGTGCCAAATTTAACTCCGGTTTTCAATTGATGGTTGATAAATATTTCAATCCTTTGCTCCATTAGCTTACCAGTATTTCTGCTCACATAAGCAGGAAATCCAAAACGTTTTTTATCGTTTAGATCGATGAATTCCCAAGGATGAAAATATAAATTTAGATACTTATCTTTTTTTAGGGTGTATTTTGCTGCTCGTTTATATAGCCATAAGGGTAGGTTATGAAATGAAAGCCAAAAAAGTGGAAATCTAACAATAGGGCTAACCGATGAAGGGATTTGTACCACTCCATTATCTGTAAAATAAGTTCTAGGCTTATGAAAATTATTGTACCTCCCTGGCAGCCATGTTGGGTTTAAAGAACTATTATAGCTATAGCCTGCATTTCTCACTTCAACATGATCAACATCCTGCATCCTTGGCATTCTAAGGCCTTTAATGTTTTGTCCAGAAATTTGTTCGAGCGCTAATTTAGATGCTGCTAAATGTTCTATTTCAAACTTTGAATGATAAAAAGTATGCGAAGCCAACTCATGTCCCTCTGAGATAATTCTAGCAATGAGTTCTAATGCATTTTGCGCAAAAATTACCGTACTAAAAAAAGTTGCTTTAATTTGACATTTTTTTAATAGATCAAGTATGATGATGGTGCCTTTTCTGGATATCTCCATCTGATCTTGAAAGGAAATATCTTTTCCGTACTCTAAAGGCATATCAAATTCTTCGATATCAAAACTT
>JAHJVW010000119.1 GCA_018828585.1 Bacteroidota bacterium | reverse complement strand
GTAGAATTTTTGTTGTTGAGGACATAAATCATCTATGATAAAAGAATAAATTATGAGCAAGACCATTATCGTTTCCAACAGATTACCCATAAAAATCACTAAAGAAAATAAAGACTATGAATTTAAAATAAGTGAAGGAGGACTAGCGACAGGATTAGGCTCTATTTATCGTGAGGGAAATAATGTATGGATTGGCTGGTGCGGAATGGAGATCGAAGAAAAGGATCAGGAATTAATATCCAACAAATTACATGATAAAAATCTTTCGCCAGTTTTCCTAACTGAAGAAGAAATACATTTTTATTATGAAGGATTTTCTAACGAAACTTTATGGCCGATCTTTCACTATGTGAGCACTTATGCACAATATGACCAACAATATTGGGACCATTATAAAAAAGTAAACGAAAAGTTTAAAACAGCGGTTTTAGCAATCGCAGAACCTGGGGATATCATTTGGATTCATGATTATCAATTATTACTCTTACCGCAATTGATCAGAGATCATTTACCTAATAGTTCAATTGGATTTTTTCAGCATATTCCATTTCCGTCATTTGAGCTTTTTAGGTTAATTCCTTGGAGAGCAGAATTATTAAACGGAATGTTAGGATCTGATTTAATAGGTTTTCATACTTATGATGATGTCCGCCATTTTACAAGCTCTGCAACCCGAATACTACCTGTACAAACGGCCGCAAATGTCATCCATAAAGGGGATAGAAATATTACTATTGATGCTTTTCCAATGGGGATAGATGCGCAAAAATTTAATGCTTTAACCTTATCAAAAGATGTTATAAAGCGAAAAGAAGAATTTAATCACCTTGTTGGAGATAACAAAATCATTTTATCAATAGACAGATTAGATTACAGTAAAGGTATAGTTCAACGATTAATGGCTTTCGATGAAGTTTTAGCAGAACATCCAGAATATATCAACAAGATATCCCTTCACATGATTGTTGTACCGTCTCGCGATTCGATTCCTCAATATCGTGATTTAAGGGATGATATCGATAAATTGGTAGGGAACATCAATTCTAGATACCGGACAGCAGCATGGCATCCTATTCATTATTTCTATAGATCATTTCCTATCGAGGATTTATCAGCTTTATATTCTAGGGCTAATATTTGTCTGGTAACACCAATGCGTGATGGAATGAATTTAGTAAGCAAAGAATTTATTGCAAGCAAAACCGATGAAACCGGAGTACTAATTTTAAGTGAAATGGCTGGTGCATCTAAAGAATTAATCGATGCAATTATTGTAAACCCCAACAACTTGGGAGAAATGTCCAGAGCTATTGTACAAGCTTTGGAAATGAGCGAAGATGAGCAAAAATCTAGAATGATAAGCCTGAGAGATATCGTTAATAAATTTGATATCAATCATTGGGTAAAGATTTTTATGGATCAACTTGAGGAGGTAAAAGCTCATGAAAAGTCAAGAATGGCCAAACATGTTAGCAACGATTTGATTAGAGCTTTTAAAAACAAACTCCATAAAGCAAAAAAAAGAGTTTTCTTTTTAGATTATGATGGTACTTTAGTCAATTTCAAATCAAATCCATTAGAGGCTTCACCCGATTCTGAATTATATCAGTTAATTGAAAATTTAAACAAAGACAAAAAAAATCAAATCGTAATCATAAGCGGCAGAAAACATGAAACGCTGGGAAGTTGGTTTGGTCATTTACCTTTAGATTTAATTGCCGAGCATGGCGCTTGGCAGAAAAAATTTGGTGAAGATTGGATTGAAACACCTAATCTATCTGACAAATGGAAAATTACTGTTAGACCAATGCTAGAATCCTACTCAGACCGTACACCGGGAAGTTTTATTGAAGAAAAGCGATTTTCTTTAGCTTGGCATTACAGAAAAGTAGAGAAGGGTTTAGGAGAACTGAGAGCCAATGAGTTGATTAGTAATATGCGTTATCTAACTCGTGAAAAGGGGCTTCAGCTATTGCCAGGCAATAAAGTGGTGGAGATTAAAAACTCAGAAATCAACAAGGGTAAGGCGGCTTCAAATTATATATTCGGTAAAGATTACGACTTTATTCTTGCTATGGGTGATGACCATACGGATGAAGATATATTCGAGCACCTCCCAGAAGAAGCTATTACTATAAAAGTTGGCAGTTCCGTTTCTGAAGCTAAGTATTACCTTAGAGATGTTGAAGAAGTAAGAAACTTACTTCACGAGGTCATTAGTTAAATATAAAGGCTTATTCAATTTATTAGAAATTCGATACGCCGCATTCATTAACCCAACATGGCTATAAGCTTGTGGAAAATTGCCCCACATGCTACCCGTTTTTTCGTCTACATCTTCACTAAATAACATCAAATGATTTGCATAAGGCATTAACTTTTCAAACTCTCTAATTGCGTCATCAACTCTTCCAACACAAGCTAAGGCCTCTACATACCAAAATGCGCAAATCAAAAATGTGGTTTCGGGCTTACCAAAATCATCCGCATGAAGGTATCTGTAGAATAGTCCGCTTTCCGTTTTTAATTCCTTTTCTAAAGCTATTAAATGGTCTTTTGCTCTTTGCGAACTGGGATCCAAATAATTCATCATAATCAATTGTAAAGTACTTGCATCCAAATACGGACTTCCAACGGCATGAGTATAAACCTTTCTTTCAGGATCGTAGCAGTCTTCAATATGCTTTGCTGCCCTGTTCATTAAATCTGTTGCCTTGGTTTCTAATTCCTTATTATTAATGCTTTCTGCAATTCTTAGCGCAGCACAGCATCCCGCCCATTGAAATAAATTAGAATAGCAGTGCATAAATGCACTATTTCTAAATTCCCATATTCCAGCATCTTTTTCATCTATGGTATGCTCAATCCTTTTTAAAGCAACTTCAACCAAATGAGCAGAATCTTTTCTCTCGCTAAAAACAAAGCGATGGTCGGTATAAAGAGGTAGTAAAGAAATTAGTGCTTGACCATAAATATCATTTTGGATATGTTCATAAGCTTGGTTGCCTATCCTAACAGGGCCATTTCCCAAATAACCCTCTAAATGATCTGCAATTTCTTCCACTAAATTCTTCTGTCTCGAAATACTGTATAACGGCTGATACCTTAAGCCTTCTTCGAATGAAATATCAGTGATATAATCAAAATATTTTTCTGTTTCCTCGAAATGGCCAATATGGTGTAAAGCATTGATGACGTAATAGGTATCACGTAACCAACAATATCTGTAATCCCAATTTCTTCCGCTACCCGGAAATTCTGGTAAGCTGGTGGTACTAGCGGCTATAATTGCTCCAGTATCTTCATATTGATGGATTTTTAATGCTAAAGCAGATCGAATGACATACTCTTGATAGAAATCACCAATTGAGGATCGCTTAATCCAAGTTCTCCAATAATCAATCGTTTCTTTCAAAAACCTTTCTGATGTACTTCCTACAGCTGCCTCTAGTGGTTCTCCATAAGTTAAAACCGCGTATTTAGTCTCCTTTAAAATGAAAAATTGATCTTCAACAATATAAGAGATGGTAGCATTAGTGGTTAATCTCATTCGCTCGCCACAACCATTAAACTCTATGTGGTTACTCCCTCTTATTGCATCAAGTTTGTCTTTACCATAATTATAAACTGGCTCGCATTTAATTTTTATGTGTGGATTTCCTTCTAAAGGTTCAATTTTTCTGATTAACATTAAAGGGCGGTAGTATCTATCAAATTGCTCAAAGCGAGGAGCAAAATCCGTTATCCGGTATTTTCCGTTTTCGCAGGTTACCTCGGTACACAAAACATTAGTGTTTTCTAAATAATATTGTCGAGAAGTATAAGCTCCAGAGGGTCTGATAGAGAATTCTCCTCCTTTGTTTTCGTCTAACATTCCTCCAAAAACAAAAGAGCTATCAAATCGAGGCCAACATAACCAGCTTATATTAGTATTTAAATGAACATGGGCTAAATAAGCACAATTACCTATTAATCCTGTTTTATATACGTGTCTTTCTTCCATAAATATTATAAAAAACAAATTAGAAACTTTTGAGAACTCTTTTAAAATGAGATTTACCGCTAAACAATTTTAAAATAGTAAAAATTGCACAAAGAAATTGATTGTTTAGAAACTTAGTTGCCCTTTTTACGCTGCTCCCGTCTTTCTTGTCGCAATTGCTTTGGAGTCTTGCTGCCCGAAACTGTATCTTTTTTTGACTCCTCGGTTGACCCCAAAATTTTCTTTAAAAAGGTTTCCTTTTTTGTAATAGAATCAGCTTTGTTAGATTTATTGAATATATTAAGATTGAAAAATCCATTTTCATCATCATCAGCTAAACTATCTGGCACAAAGTCAGATGGTGCAATTTGCGCTCTTAAACTTTCTTTTAACTTTACGCCATAAAAACCATAATTGGTACTGTCATTATTGATGTAACCTCTTCTAGCCATCAATCCGCCAATCAAATTATAGTATCCTGTTAAATAAGGCTTAAGAGAGCCATCAGGCTGCCATGAATAAAGAGATGATTTCGGCTTGGGAACAATATGTGCTAAATAGATAGATTCTCCAACAGATAAGTCAGCAGGTCTTTTTCCAAAGTAATAGGATGAAGCCTCTCCAATTCCATAAACATTTCTTCCCCATTCAATAATGTTTAAATAAACTTCATACATTCTTGCTTTGTTACTTAAGTGTTGGTTTTCAATTAGCCAAACAATTAATATTTCTTCAATCTTTCTAGCCAAGTTTTTTTGACGACTTAAAAACACATTTTTAACCAGCTGCATAGAAATGGTGCTTCCTCCTCTTTTAAAAGATTTAGCCTTAAAATTAGTAGCTATAGATTGTCTTAGCGATTCTTCAACAAATCCATGATGTGAATAAAATGATGGATCTTCAGACGTCAATAAAGCATGCTGTATATTTGGTGATATTTGATTTAAGGGCGTATAATTTGGATTAGATGGCCCTATTATGATATTTCTTACAGGCTTTCCTTTTTCATAAGGTGTGTAAGTAAATACCCCGTTAATTTTTTGAAAATCAGTTTTTCCAAATTTTAGAATCTTAAAATCATGGTCTCCGGTTAAAGACGAATTAAAAACCACTTTATCAGGCTTAGAACTGTCTAAATAAAAATTCAAATCATATTTAAGCTTTCCCTTCACTTTTATACCTTCTAAAGATTCGAACAATCCAGTTGGAAATGCATCAAAAATATTTTGGGCATTCTGTTCAAAAGCCTTAATTTTCAGCTCATAAATTTTATTAGGAGAAACTATGTATTTTAAAAATGGGCTCATTTCAGATTTCCCTAAATACACAACTGAAGAACTATCTAAGGCAACATAATTTGATCCGATTAAAATTTTTGCATCAATAGCACCATCTTTAACAATAATATCATTTACTGCGATGCGGGGCTGATTAATCAGTAGATTTTTAACTGACCAACTTCCTTCTATTTCAAACTTGTCACCCAGTTTTTCGGCTCTGGTCATTACACTCCTTACGGTGTCAAAACTTAGCTTTAAACTATATTTCTTATCTAAATATGGAAACTCTACTTTTTGATTGTCAGCAAAAAGCTTTAAATCTAATTGCTGGTTTGACGGATCGGCAGTGCCGTTTAAATGCCAAACAGCCTGATTTTTATTTAATTTTATAGTTGATTTTACCTCCCCATGATCAATAGTTGCCGTTTCTGTTAATAAACTAAAATGGGTAGTATCTTCATCAAAAGTGATCATGAAATTACTCACTTTCATATCATCAGGAATTTTATCCAAAGCCTGATTCAATAACTTATTAGCAAGTTCAGAGAGATCAGTTTTTTGGCTATTAGAAACTGTATCCTTGGTATTCTTTTTAAAAAGAAAATCATAGTTACTTAAACTGTCTTTTTTAACAAAAGATATTAAAGCCTTATTCACGCTAAGCTCTGAAATCTTAACTTTACCAAAAATCAATGGAAATAGTTTCACACCAACCGTTAAGTCATCAATTTTTGCAAGGCTATCGCTTTGTTCTGGTATAATTGAGATGTCTTGAAAATGAACTGTGCTTAATCCTGAAAAACCGTAGTTTGCTATCTTTACATTTAAATTATACTTGCTTTTCGCTAAGCTAATGGCTTTAGCAATGGCCTTTTTGAGTAGTGCCTCTCTTTTAAAATAGGCTATAGTTCCACCTATAAAAAACAAGGAAATAATGCTAATTAATACAATTAGTAAAGGTTTTTTATATTTTTTTAATGAGACAGATTGCAAAGATTTAATCATAAATAATTTTAGATTCATTATTTATGCCTCATTCTAAGACCATAAATAATTTTTTAAAGTTATGTCAAAAACCAAGGCTAAGCAAAATTAATCAGCCTAGTTTTGTAATTTCGAATTATAATTCAAATATGATGCCTATTACCAGAGAGAATATACTTGATGCATTAAAAAATGTAGAAGATCCAGATCTTAAGAAGGATTTAGTTACGCTAAATATGATTGAGGATTTAGCGATTGATGGAAATAAAGTAGGCTTCACTGTAGTGTTAACAACTCCAGCTTGCCCGATGAAAGAAATGCTGGAGAACGCTTGCCGAAACGCCATCAAACACTTTGTTAGTAAAGATGCAGAGATCAAGATTAACATGACCAGCAGAGTTACAACACCAAAAAAACAATTCTCGGCAAATATTAAAAATATAATAGTTGTTGCCTCTGGCAAGGGCGGAGTTGGAAAATCAACTGTTGCCGCAAATTTGGCATTGGGTTTAAATTTAAATGGCGCTAAAGTAGGTTTAATTGATGCTGACATTTACGGACCGTCAGTTCCGATTATGTTTGGGCTAGAAGGTGCGAGACCAAAGGCAACAGAAAAAAATGGCAAAACAAGTATTGAGCCTATTGAAAAATACGGCATCAAGCTTTTATCGATAGGATTCTTTACAGACCCAAATCAACCGGTTCCATGGCGTGGACCAATGATTTCCACGGCTGTTAAGCAGTTGTTTAACGATGCTGAATGGGGTGAATTAGATTATTTAGTAGTTGATTTACCTCCTGGTACTGGTGATATACACATTACAGTAACTCAAAGTTTCCCTATAGCTGGGGCAGTTATTGTAACTACACCTCAGCAAGTTGCACTTGCTGATGCGAAAAAAGGTATCGGAATGTTTAGAATGGAAGCCATCAATGTTCCTTTATTGGGCGTAGTTGAAAACATGTCGTATTTCACACCCCTCGAATTACCCGAAAATAAATATTATATTTTTGGCAAAAACGGAGGGAAATCATTAGCCGAAGCTTACCATGCTCCGTTTTTAGGCGAAATACCCTTGGTACAAAGTATAAGTGAAGCTGGTGATGATGGTAAACCAATAATTTTGAACCAAAATGAATTGATTTCTAAAGCTTTTTCTGATTTAGCTCAAAAGGTTGCGCAGCAAGTAGCTATTCAAAATCAAATGTCTAAAACTTCGGAAAAGTAATAAATCAGTAAAAAAGAGTTAATTTTATAGTAAATATAAATTAAATGAGCGATCAGGAGAGATTAATTGGAGAAGTAGAAGCTGCTTTAGACACTATCAGACCATATTTACAAGCTGATGCTGGAAATGTTTCTATAGTGGAAATTACAGAAAACAAGGTTTTAAAAATTAAACTTTTGGGATCATGCGAATCATGTCCAATGAGTATCATGACCTTAAAAGCAGGAATCGAGGAAGCAGTAAAAAAAGCAGTTCCGGAAATAACAGCCGTTGAGGCTATCAATTTAACAGCAATTGATGACCCCAATGCAGTTTTACCGGATGTTCTTAAATAATATTTAGCTTATTTAAAACATAAAAAAGCCCTTATCGTTAAATGGTAAAGGCTTTTTCTTTAACATTATTTAACACCGAATAACTAAGGCTTTTTATAATTTAGATTTTTGAAAACAACTTGAAAAAACTATTCGTCATATTACTACTGTTGATAAGCTTTGGCGCATTTGCCCAGCAAAGCAAACCCTTAGTGCAATTTTCGGGGGTGATTTATGATTTGGATAGTAATACAGTTGTTCCTTATGTATCGATAAAAGAAATTGGTTCTGAGACTAGAAGTTATACAGCAAATTACAAAGGTTACTTTTCATTTGTTGCCCAAGAAGGAGACAGTATTGTATTTTCATCCATCGGATATAAAAAGCTGACGCTAGTAATTCCTCTAAATTTAAGGGAGCATAAATTCACTGCTATTATCAAAATAAAATCAGATAATATCGAATTACCAACAGTTAGGGTATTTCCTTGGGCAAGTACTGATGAATTTAAGCGAGAGTTTTTAACAATGAAAATTGCTGATGACGATTTAGAAATCGCTAAGAAAAATCTTTCGAAGAAAAGTTTGGCTGAATTATCTGCTAATTTACCACGTGACGGAGGAGAGATGTCTGCTTACAGCTTCCAAAACATGCACAATAGTTTATCTACATCTCATATGGTACAAACAAACCCATTGTTAAATCCATTTGCATGGGGTGCTTTAATTAAGCAAATTATGGATGGGGATAAAAGAAGGAAAGATCAATAAAATTTATCTCCTTTTCTTAATCAAAGGGAATCTCATTTTGTAATCAACCTTTACCGCTCCCTTAGAAATTGCCTCTAATCTACTTTTTAACATGGTTTTTCTTAAAGGATTAATTCTGTCAGTAAAAAGTTTCCCATTAATATGATCATATTCATGCTGAATAACTCTTGCGGCTAGACCCGAGAAATTTTGGGTATGCTGCTCCCAATTTTCATCATAATAACTAATCAATATATCATGGTGTCTATTTACATCCTCTCTGATGTCTGGAATACTTAGACAACCTTCATTAAAAGACCATTTATCTCCCGTTTCATCTTCGATATCAGCATTGATAAAAACTTTTTTAAAGTCTTTCAAATTTTCATCATCTTCAGAAAACGGGGAAGCATCAACTATGAAAAGGCGTATAGGTAAGCCAATTTGAGGAGCAGCAAGTCCAACACCGTTTGCAGCATACATGGTTTCAAACATGTTGTCTATTAATTGATTCAATTCTGGATAATCCTCATTGATATCTTCAGCAACTTTCTTTAAAACCGGATCTCCGTAAGCTACAATTGGTAATTTCATCGCACAAAAATAAACATTTATGTATCTATTTCCTATAATAAGGTATAACTCGCTTTAAAATTGATATCGTATCAAAAATTATTTTAGTTAACTTTGTCGAAAGTTAACGATATAATAAATTATTATTATTTCTTGCTTTTTTTATACTTTTTACCATTAATTTTAATTTAAAAAAACTTGTTTTATCGCAATAAGTGGAACAATTTATAGTTCTAAAAATAGTTGTATCCATAAAGTTATTTCGTATGCTATTGACGGAGTAAATAATTAAACTAGTTTCACAGATCGCTAAGATTTAACAGGTAGAAAATTACTTTCTGAAATAAGGAATCAAAGAGAAAATCCTCGTAAAACAATAATCATTTAATCCAGAATAATAAACCTCGTAAAACAATTATCGAGATTATCTTTTAATATAATATGGAAATTAAGCCAATGCAGATAGAAACAGTAGAATTAAGAACTCTAAAACAGGAAGATTATATCGATTTAAAATCAGCAATGATATCTGCCTACGAAGAGATGGGAGAAAGTTATTGGAGAGAAAAATCAATAGATAAATTGATAAATATATTTCCTGAAGGGCAACTGTGTGTAGAAGTTAATGGGAAAGTAGTTGCCACCGCCTTAAGTATTATAGTTGATTATCAGAAGTTGGGCGAAACACATACCTATGCGCAAGCAACTGGTGATTATACTTTTAGTACCCATGCCGAGCATGGTGATGTATTATATGGAATAGAGGTTTTTGTACATCCAGATTATAGAGGATTAAGATTAGCTAGAAGATTATACGATGCCCGCAAAACACTCTGCGAAAACTTAAATCTGAAATCTATTATTTTGGGAGGTAGAATTCCAAACTACGAGAAGCATCATAACGAACTAACTCCTAGAGAGTACATTGACAAGGTTAAAATGAAAGAGATCTATGATCCAACGCTTACTTTTCAAATTTCAAATGATTTTCATGTTCGTAAAATTCTTAAAAATTATCTTCCAGAAGATCAGCAATCAAAAGAATTTGCTACGCTCTTAGAGTGGAATAATATTTATTATATAGATGAGCATAAAGACAACTTATTAAAAAAATCTACAGTAAGAATTGGCTTGGTACAATGGCAGATGCGTTTATTTCCCAACGTGATGGACTTAATGGAAAGTGCCGAGTATTTTGTGGATGCTGTGAGTGATTACTCATCAGATTTTGTGGTGTTCCCTGAGTTTTTTAATGCCCCTCTAATGGCCGATTACAATCATTTAGGTGAAGCTAAGGCAATTAGAGAATTGGCTAAACATACCGAAACGATTAGAAATCGCTTTTGTGAACTCGCCGTTTCTTACAATGTAAATATCATCGCAGGAAGTATGCCGCTTTTAGAGAATGAGAAGCTTTATAACGTTTCTTACTTATGCAGACGAGATGGCTCTTATGATCGTTTTATCAAAATTCATCCTACTCCTTCTGAAATAAGTTCGTGGGGGATGAGCGGTGGAAATGAGTTAAAGGTTTTTGATACCGATGCTGGTAGAATAGGAATTTTAATTTGTTATGATGCTGAATTCCCTGAATTGGCAAGAATGCAAGCACTAGAGAAAATGGACATCCTTTTCGTTCCGTTTTGGACTGATACGCAAAACGCTTACAATAGGGTTAGAATATGTTCACAAGCAAGAGCAATTGAAAACGAGTGCTATGTTGCAATTACAGGTTCTGTTGGTAACTTACCAAAAGTCAACAATATGGATTTACAATATGCACAGTCTGCAATATTTTCACCCTCAGATTTTGCTTTCCCATCAAACGCTATTGTGGCAGAAACCACTCCAAATACAGAAAATATTTTGATTGCAGATGTAAATCTTGACTTATTGAAAGAATTACATGAACATGGAAGTGTGAAAAACTTGAAGGATAGAAGAACAGATTTTTACGAGTTAAAATTAACAAACAAGAAATAAAGGAAAATCAGGGCTGGCAATTATATTAAAGTCAGTCCCACTTTTCATTCATGCTACATGAAGAATTAGTCTCAAATCTTTATACTTAGAAATCAGGCTTATTTAAAAAAGTTTCTGTTCAATAAAGTCAATCAAAGAGTGAATTACTTTGATATGAATTTCTTGAGTACGGTCTGAAAATTTAGAAAAAGGCGCCCTTATTTCTACATCACATAAAGAAGCTATTTTACCGCCGTCCTTTCCAGTCAACCCAATAATTTTCATTCCTTTAGCTTTCGCAGATGAAATGGCATTCAAAATATTGGCCGAATTTCCACTGGTACTAATGGCAAATAAAACATCACCCTCATTACCTAAAGCCTGAATATATCTTGCAAAAATTTGATCAAAACCATAATCATTTCCTACGCAAGTGATATGAGCAGCATCGGAAATTGCTATTGCCGGCAGCGCAGGTCTATCATTGCGGAAACGTCCAGACAATTCTTCGGCAAAATGCATGGCATCACACATAGACCCTCCATTACCACATGATAAAATCTTCTTTTGTTCTTTAATAGCATCAAGCATTAAAAGTCCAGCTTTCTCAATTTTTATGAAATTTTGCTCATCCGATAAAAATTTCGCTAAAATATTTTTAGCTTCTTCGAAATGACTTTTAATAATTTGTTGACTCATTTTTATAAAGATAAGATTTCCACAATCTTCAATAAATCCTGATTGATTTCTACATGATGTTTAACAGCATGATCAAATGGTGTAAAAGAAATTTGACCATGAATCAAGCCCACCATTTCGCCTTTTCTTCCTTTTATAAGTTCCTCAACTGCCGCAACTCCTAACCTGCTTGCCAAAACCCTATCCATACAAGTTGGTGTTCCGCCTCTTTGGATATGCCCCAAAACAGATACTCGAGTATCATATTGAGGGAATTTATCTTTTATTTTCTCAGCAATTTCGAAGGCGCCGCCTGAATCTCCTTCGCCTTCTGCAACGATTAAAATTTTCGATGATTTATCTTTTCTACTAATTTCTAAACGATGCATTAAAGCATTTAAATCAGTTTTAGTTTCTGGTATCATGATAGACTCTGCACCAACGCCTATTCCACTTCTCAAAGCAATCAAACCACAGTCTCTTCCCATCACTTCCACAATAAACAATCTATCATGAGATTCGGCTGTATCTCTGATTTTATCAATTGCTTCAGTCACTGTGTTGATGGAAGTATCATAACCGATGGTAAAATCAGTACCAAATAAATCATTATCTATGGTTCCAGGCAAACCTAAAATCGGAAAGTTAAATTCTTCGCCAAAAATCTTTGCACCGGTGAAAGTTCCATCGCCACCAATAGCTACTAAGGCATCGATTTCAACCCCCTTTATTTGCTTGTAAGCTTCGTTTCGTCCCTCTGGAGTCATAAAAGCCATGCTTCTTGCTGTTTTTAAAATAGTTCCGCCGCGTTGGATAATATTTGCAACAGATTTACGGTCCATAGGTATAAACTCGCCATTAATCATCCCCTCGTACCCTCTTCTAATTCCAAAAACTTCTAGGTTATAAAAAAGCGCTGTACGTACAACAGCTCTTACTGCGGCATTCATTCCTGGTGCGTCACCACCAGAAGTAAAGACTCCAATTCTTTTTATTTGATTCATTTTTTTTCTTTTTGATAAGCAGCTTTACCGCTATCAAGAAAATCTACATAATTTTTAACATCCAAATTAAAAGCCTGCGGCGGAACTAAAACATTTCCATCCCCGTCAACCAATACATAATAGGGTTGCGAATTAGTTTTAAATTTAGAAGCTTGAAAATCACTCCATTTATTTCCAAGAGTTTTGATTTTTTTACCAGAAAAAGAAGAAACAAATTGTTCGCTTTCTGATAAATCTGTTTTGTCATCCACATAAAGCGAGATCAAAACATAATCATTATTCAACCTTTCCAAAACTTCAGGAGCACTCCAAACAGAGGCTTCCATTTTCCTACAATTTACACAGCTATGGCCTGTGAAATCTATTAATACTGGTTTTTTTTGTTGCTTGGCATAAGCCAAACCTTGCTCATAATCAAAGAATGCGTCCAAATTAAGTGGAGCTTTAAATAAACCTCCGTACTTCTTCTTAACAGTATCCTGCGTTATTGGGTGCGAAGATAAGCTATTCGTATATAAATCAAAATCTTGTGTAGTTTGTGGTGGCATCCAGGCACTAATAGCTTTTAAAGGTGCCCCCCATAATCCAGGAATCATATAAACTGTAAAAGCCAAAATAATAATAGATATGAATAATCTTGGAACGGTAATGAACGGCAAGTCACTATCGTGTGAAAATTTTAGTTTTCCCAAGATGTAAAAACCTAACATAGCGAAAATCACAATCCAAAGTACTAGAAATACTTCACGATCCAATAATTCCCAATGGTAAGCTAAATCTACATTTGATAGAAATTTAAAAGCCATTGCCAACTCAATAAAACCTAAAGCTACTTTTACCGTGTTCAACCACCCACCCGATTTTGGCAATGATTTTAATAATGATGGAAATGCAGCAAATAAAGTAAAGGGAATAGCTAGTGCTAAAGAAAAACCAAACATTCCGACAGCAGGTCCCGTTCTTTCTCCCATTGTTGCTGCTTGTACCAATAAGGTTCCAATAATTGGTCCTGTACAAGAAAAAGAAACTAGCGCAAGTGCAAAAGCCATAAAGAAAAGACCTATTAAACCCCCTTTGTCTGACTTCTCATCCATCTTATTTGCCCATGAATTTGGTAATGTAATCTCGAAAGCACCGAAGAATGAGATGGCAAAAACAATCAACATCAAAAAGAATAAGAAATTGAATATTCCATTGCTGGCCATACTATTTAAAGCGTCTGAACCAAAAAACCCAGTAATTAATAGCCCAAGCGCCACATAAATAACAATGATAGAAAGCCCATAAATACCTGCATGAGTAATTGCTTTTGCTCTACTGCCTGCCTTTTTTGTAAAATAACTTACTGTTAAAGGGAGCATCGGAAAGATACATGGCATTATTAAAGCAAGGAAACCACCTATAAAACCAGCAATGAAAATTGCCCAAAGTGATTTTCTAGTAGATTTTTGTTCAATTTTTTCTACTACTGAAGAGGTGTTTACTTTAGGAGTTGAACCTGCAATTACAGGGGAATCAATTTTCTTGATGGTATCGATTAATAAAGTTTCTTTTGTTTCAGGTGTAATTTTTGACACTGCAGTTTCAGCCTTTACTACCTTACCTGCTTTTACATCAATTGAAAAATCAATATCCTCTGGAGGTAAACATTGTTTATCATTACAAACCATAAACTCTAAAGTCCCTTTAACATTAACTTCAGATTTGTTAAGTCTTATTTTTTGTTTGAAAACCGCCTGCTTTTCATGCCAAGAGATCTGAAGACCAAAATTCTTATCATAAGCTGATTCAGCTTTTGGGCTTTCTGATGGTTTTCCAATTAAGTTATAATCTTTGCTCTTTTCAAAACTAAAAGAAGTTGGAACGGGTCCACCTTCTCCAATATTTTGCGAATACACATGCCAACCCTTATCAATATTTACTGTAAAAATCACATAAGCTTCCTTTTCGCTTATTGATGAAGAAGAAAAAGACCATTTTACAGGCTTTAGAATTTGCGAAAACCCTAAATAACTGACAAACAAAAGTGCCAAAAAGACAAATAATTTTTTCATGATTGTTTATAAAATATGAATGCTAGGCTTAGTCGAAAATAAATTTTACTTCTTTCAAATCTAAAAACATTTGTCCCCCATCCGATAACTGTATGTTTAACCGACCAGTTGACGTTACACCTCTAATAATTCCTTTAAAATTCTTACTCTTTATTTCGTATTGATGTGATTCATTTAATCTAAACAATCTGTCTAGATAATTCTTATCTAAAAGTTGATTTTTTCCTGATTTCAATTGCAAGTATCTACTTTCGATACTGCTACAAAGTTGTGATAATAATTTATTCAAATCATAATCCTGATGTAAGATTTTTGATAATGATGTCGCCCTATTAACATGCAAACCAAATTCTTTCTGATTTACATTTAAACCTATACCTACAATGCTTTCTTTTAAAAAATTCCCCTTTATCGTGTTTTCAATTAAAATTCCTCCAATTTTTTTATCCTTAAAGTAAATATCATTAGGCCATTTTATTTTAGATGATTCTCCTAAAATTTCCTTTAAAACATCTGAAATACCTAAAGAAATTGCTTTATTTAATTGAAATTGTTGATTTATTGCTAAGAAACTTGGCCTCAATAAAATACTGAAAGTTAAATTTGCACCCTTTTCACTTTCCCAGATATTGTTTTTTTGTCCTCTTCCAGCGGTTTGATAGTCTGCCATTATAACAGTACCTTCAATCAATGGCTTAGAATTTGAAAGTAAATTCTTTAGATAAGTGTTGGTAGAATCAACTTCGTTTAATTTTACAAGACTGTGTCCAACAAATAATGTTAAAAATATGTTATTTTGCAATGTGTTAATTAATTTAAAAAACATCCCAAAACTAAATCTTTTTGATGGTAAAAAATAAAGTTGCTATCCAATCTACTAACATCTCTGAAGCAGTAATCTACGGAATACAGGAAAAGAAGGGAAATGAAATTGTAAGACTAGATCTAAGAAACATCCACAGTTCAGTTGCAGATTATTTCGTAGTGTGTCACGCTGAATCTTCTACGCAAGTAAAAGCGATTGCAAACAGTGTTGAAGAAGAAGTGTTTAAGGCATATGGACAAGAGCCTTACAGAAAAGAAGGCTTACAACATGCCGAATGGATACTCTTAGATTATATTGATGTAGTCGTTCATATTTTCAAGACAGAAAAAAGAGCGTTCTATGGTATTGAAGATTTATGGGGAGATGCAGAGATAAAATTATATCAAAGTGCATAACGCCAGAAAGAAATTGAAAATAAAGAAATGAAAGAAAATTTAGATAAAAAGAAACAAATAAAAAAAGTGCCGGGTAAGAAAATAATTCCCAAGCCGCCTAAATTTAATATTATGTGGCTTTACGCGGTTATCATCGTAGTAATTTTAGGATTTCAATTTTTTATGAGTGGTAGCAATTCTAAGCTAATCACTTATCAAAAATTTGATAACGAAATGTTAAAGTCTGGTGATGTAGAAAAATTGGTAGCTTATAAACAAGAAGATTTAATTGTTGCCGAGGTGTACATTAAGAAAGATCGTTTAAGCGAACAAAAATATAAAGATGTAAAATCAGATGATGGTTTTTCTTTTGGTGGTGCTAATCCACAATATAGATTTACAGACGGATCATTCGAATCTTTACAAACACGCTTAACAGCTTCGCAAAAAGATCTTCCTGAAGACAAGAGAGTTTCACTAAGTTATGAGTCAAGGAGTAACCCTCTTTCATCAATTTTTTGGTCTTTCATTGTTCCTATAGCTTTATTCGCACTATTCTGGATCTTTATCATGCGTCGTATGGGCGGTGGAGCAGGTGGTGGTGGCGGAGGTCAAATCTTCAACATCGGTAAATCAAAAGCTACTTTATTTGATAAAGAGTCTCAGGTAAATATTACTTTTAGTGATGTGGCTGGTTTAGAAGAAGCTAAACAAGAGGTGATGGAGATTGTAGATTTCTTAAAAAATCCAAAAAAATACACTAATCTAGGCGGGAAAATTCCAAAAGGTGCTTTGCTTATAGGTGCGCCTGGTACAGGTAAAACCTTAATGGCCAAGGCTGTTGCTGGTGAAGCACAGGTTCCTTTTTTCTCTTTATCAGGATCTGATTTCGTGGAAATGTTTGTTGGAGTAGGAGCCTCAAGAGTAAGAGATTTATTTAAGCAGGCAAAAGATAAAGCGCCTTGTATTATTTTTATTGATGAGATTGATGCAATTGGAAGAGCTCGTGGTAAAAATAGCATGGTAGGTGGTAATGATGAACGCGAAAACACTTTAAATCAACTTTTGGTTGAAATGGATGGTTTTGGTACAGATTCAGGAATTATTATATTGGCTGCTACAAATAGACCAGATGTTTTAGACTCTGCATTATTAAGACCTGGACGTTTCGACAGACAAATATCAATTGATAAACCTGATTTAGTTGGTCGTCAGCAAATATTTAAAGTTCACTTACAGCCATTAAAATTAGCTGAGGGAGTGGATCCTAAGAAATTATCTGCACAAACTCCAGGCTTTGCGGGAGCAGAGATTGCCAATGTTTGTAACGAAGCAGCCTTAATTGCTGCCCGTAGAAACAAAGAAGCAGTGGATATGCAAGATTTTCAGGACGCGGTTGACCGTGTAATTGGTGGTTTAGAAAAGAAAAATAAAATTATCTCTCCCGAAGAGAAGAAAATTGTAGCTTATCACGAAGCTGGTCACGCCATTGCTGGTTGGTTTTTAGAACATGCGGATCCATTGGTTAAGGTATCCATAGTTCCTCGTGGTGTTGCTGCTTTAGGATATGCTCAATATCTTCCAAAAGAACAGTTTTTATATACTACTGAACAGCTTTCTGACGGAATGTGTATGACACTTGGAGGTAGAGTTGCCGAAGATATCACATTTAGTAAAATATCTACAGGAGCACAAAACGATTTAGAACGTATTACTAAATTGGCCTATGCGATGGTTTCTATTTACGGAATGAGCAAAAAAGTTGGTAATATATCTTTTAATGATCAAGGTGGAGAATATAATTTTAGCAAGCCTTATTCTGATAAAACTGCTGAATTGATCGATCAAGAAGTGAGAGAGTTGATTGATCAATCTTATCAAAGAACAAAAGTTTTATTGATTGAGAAAAGAGAAGGATTAGAAGCTTTAGCCCAAAAACTTTTAGAGAAAGAAATTCTTTTTCAAAGTGATTTAGAAGAGATTTTAGGTAAACGTCCTTTTGACAACAGAACCACTTATGACGAATTTGTAAATGGAAAAGAGGGTGGTGATCAGGATATTATCGCTGAAAATATACATCCTGAGCCTGTTGGTGATTCAACTGAACCACTTAAAAATAGCGAAGCAACCGAATTAAAATAGTTGTAAAACAAAATAAATCCTCTCGATAACATCGGGGGGATTTTTCTTTATCTACGAAATAAAAATTTCCTTTAATTTAGCCTCAATGAAGGATAGCACAACCTCTAAAGAAAAATTTCTAAAAAAAATAAGAAAAGCTTTATTAGAAAAAAGAGATAACCCCTATCCAAATTTAGAGGATTTACCCCTTTATCCTTCTACGACAGAATTACCAGAGGTTATTTTTGCCGAAGAATTTACTAAAGTAAGCGGTCAGTTTATTTATTGTGAAGATGAAATTCAATTCATTGAAAATATCTTATTATTAGCGGAAGAGAAAAAATGGAGGAAAATTTATTGTTGGGAGCCAGAACTACAAGAATTACTTAATCGCTATGAATATCCATATTACGCTACCGATAAAGATTTTGAACTAGCGGAAGTAGGACTCACGCTTTGTGAAGCTTTAATTGCAAGAAATGGATCTATCATGGTAACAAACGCAAATGCCGCTGGCAGAAGATTAAGTATTTTCCCACATTGCCATGTGGTAATTGCTTATACTTCTCAATTGGTAATGGATCTAAAAGATGCCTTTAAAATCATTAAAAATAAATATGGAAATCAATTACCCTCTATGATTTCTACCATTACAGGTCCAAGCCGTACCGCCGATATTGAGAAAACATTGGTATTAGGCGCTCATGGACCAAAAGAATTATTCGTGTTTTTGTTAGACGATTCTTCAAAACGAGGCTAACCTTTCTGCTAAAAACCTATACCAACTTTCTGGTATTTTTCAGATTCTCTGATTTCAATAAAAGAATTTCAGTAATATTGATTTTATTGAAATAATTTTAATCTAAACATAAACTAAAATGCAAAAAATTACGCCTCAATATGCCGAAAGTTGTAAGGCAGAATATCAAACTTACATGGTTAAGCATGGTGTGAATGCAAAAACTTCACAAACCAATTGCGTTTCTTTTGGAGCCAAAGCTTTGCAAGAGTATTTTACCAGCAATAACATTTTCGAAAACTCTGATGAGATCAGGTTTTATTTTGGAATATATCCAGCAGACTCTCCAACAGGCTATCCTGGTGCTAAACCAGGTAGATTGACTACCATCATTTGGCCATATAAGAATGGGAAACCAGCAAATATTCCCCCAATTGGCGGATTAGGAGATGGCGAACCAATAGACCCATTTAATCTAGGTACTTTGCAACCTTAAAACTAATGACGGTTCAATATCATCATTTCTTTGAGCTATTAAGCTTCATTCTTTCCATTGTATTTTATCAATCGTTAAAAGAAAAAAAACTTGAAGCATTTGCTCCTTTTTTAGGAATTACTGTTGTTGTGGAGGTATTGGCGGCAAATTGGCACATTTGGAGTCCAAGAAATGATATTTTGTATAATATTTATTTACTCATTTCTTATCCTTTTCAACTAGCTGTTTTTAAAAATGTACTCCAGTTGAATCAAAAGCAAAAACTGATATTTAATATTTTTTCATTCCTATTCATTTTAGTCGCTGCGTTCAGTATCATTTTCTTAACCGGTATTTTTACCTTCAATAACTACTATTACATGTCAATCCAATTAGTCAACATCTGTTTTTCGGTTTTGATTTTATTTAAGATTGTGACTAATGATGATAAAGATTATAGCCTTTTAAAAAATCCTTACTTCTGGATATTTGGCGCTTGCTTTTTATTTGGTTTAGGTTCTCTATCAGTGGTTAGTTTAAGACAATTGATCTTAAATTATAATTTAATGATTAATGGCAAACATATCTATCAGGTAATTATGCCCTTTCTCATTGTTATTCTTTACACTAGTTATTCCTATGGATTTTATCTATGCAAAAAGCAAGTGACGAAATAATACTTCTAATCGTTTCCATTATTATCATTCTTCTTTTTTTAGGGGTAATGTTTTTGCTGACGCTTGTTTATTACCAAAACAAGAAAAGACGGATGAGACAGGAAAAAGAAGACTTAAGAAAAGCCTATGAACAAACTATTCTCCAATCGCAAATAGAAATTCAGGAACAAACTTTAAGAACCATTAGTCAAGAAATTCACGATAATATTGGCCAAGTTTTAAGTCTAGTTTCCTTAAATGTAAGCACCATACCAACCACCGATTTAGAAAAAAGAACCTTTACACGCAGCTTAGTGTCTAAGGCTATCGCCGATTTAAGAGACCTCAGTAAAAGTCTAAATCCAGAGAGAATTCAAATCATCAATTTTGAAGATGCTATTGCTCATGAACTTAAAATGATGGAAAAGTCTGGCAATTTTACCACCTCTTTTACTGTTGAAAATAAAATTCGTGAATTGGCTCCTGATAAAAAAATTATTCTCTTCAGGATGATTCAAGAGGTATTCAATAACATCATCAAACATGCTAAGGCTACAAGAATTGATATTATTTTTAGCATGGAGCAAGAAAAAAGTACCATAACCATTAAAGATAATGGAATTGGTTTTATAGCCGATGAAAACACTTTTAATGGCATAGGTTTAAGCAATATCAAAAAAAGAGCAGAAATGATTTCGGCCATTTTTGAAATATCCAGCGTTTTAAAACAAGGCACCACCGTAAAATTAATCTTAAAAAACTAATCAATATTACTAAAAATATTAGTAATATTGATGATGGAAAGCGAGTTTTTTAAAGGCAGGGGAGCGCAACAAAATCCCGATAACAGATTCTTCAAAAACAAATACGAAACATCTTTTATTGAAGGTTTAGACGAACCTTTTATCGAAAATTCATCTACAGAATTTATCAAAGAGTTTTCTAAAAAAATCATCAGTGAAAGCAAAAGTCCCGACATTCCTTTAATGTATTCCATCAATCCGTATCAAGGTTGTGAACATGGTTGCATCTATTGTTATGCCCGCAATGCCCATGAGTTTTGGGGTTTTAGTGCTGGTTTAGATTTTGAGCGGAAAATTATGTACAAACCCGATGCTGCTAAAACTTTAATCCAACAATTTGAACATAAAAACTATGAACCGCATCCTATCCTTCTTTCAGGAAATACAGATTGTTATCAACCGGCTGAACGAAAATTTAAGATTACGCGATCTTTATTAGAAATATTTTTGAAATACAAACACCCAGTAAGCATCATTACAAAAAACAACCTCATTTTAAGAGATTTGGATATTTTAGAAGAGTTGAATAAGCTAGATTTAATTCATGTTAATATTAGTTTAACAACTTTAAATGAAGATTTAAGGCTAAAACTTGAACCAAGGACAGTAACCGGAAAAGGTAGATTAAAAGTTATTGAAGCTGTGGCTAAAAGAAATATCCCCGTAAGGGTAATGGTAGCACCAATCATTCCTGGTTTAAACAGCGATGAAATTCCTAAAATCATTAAGGCTTCCGCCGATGCTGGCGTTAATGATGCAAGTTTCACCATTGTAAGATTGAATGGCGCCATTTCAGGAATATTTAAAGACTGGATTGGGAAAGCCTATCCTGACAAAGCAGAAAAAGTAATCCATCTAATAGAAGCCTGTCATCAAGGTAAATTAAATGATAGCCGCTTTGGAAAAAGAATTTCTGGTGATGGAAAAGAAGCAGAAGCTATACATCAGCTATTCAAGCTTTCTGTGAATAAATACATTAAAACCAAAGGAATGAGGCCTTATAAACTCAACCATTTTACAAAAAGTAATCATCAATTCAGTTTATTCTAAAAATTATTAAAATTCCATTACTCTGCTTCTTTTCCTACTTTCATTCTTTAAAACCTAAAATTTGTATTGTCTTTCAAATTTTTATTTTTAACTTTATACATTATACCAATTAAGTATTCAGTATATAATATTGTTTATGAGCCAAAATATAAAGTCTTTTATAAGTGGGACAGGTAAATACATACCACACAGAATTGTTAAGAACGAGGACTTTATGGCTCATTCGTTTTTTGAAAAAGATGGATCACCGGTTTTGCGAAATAATACCGATGTGATCAATAAATTTCAAGCTATTACAGATATTGAAGAAAGAAGATACGCTGAAGATGATCAAGTGACTTCCGATTTAGCTTATTTATCTGCTAAAGATGCATTAGAAAGTTCTCGTGTCGATAAAGAAGAATTAGATTACATTATTGTAGCACATAATTTTGGAGACATCAAGGCTGGTGGCAATAGAACTGATATGGTTCCAACTTTAGCTAGTCGGGTTAAGCATAAACTAGATATTCAAAACCCTGATTGTGTAGCCTACGATTTACCTTTTGGCTGTCCAGGGTGGTTACAAGGCCTGATTCAGGCTGATTATTACATAAAATCAGGAGATGCAAAGCATATTATGATTATTGGCGCCGAGTCTTTATCGAGAGTCATAGACCCACATGACAGAGACAGTATGATTTATTCTGACGGGGCTGGCGCTACTATTTTATCGGCTTCAAAAAGTGGTTCAAAAGGTATTCTAAGTCATAAATCTCAAACACATACCCAAAACCAAGCTTGGTTTTTGCGGATGGAAGGATCGAGTAAAGAAAATTACGAGGCTATTGAAGATATCTATCTTAAAATGGATGGAAGAAAAGTTTATGAATATGCCTTAGTAAATGTGCCTTTAGTGATGCAAATGGCTGTTGATAAAGCGGGAATTTCTTTTGACAAAATCAATAAAGTACTGGTTCATCAAGCGAATGGTAAAATGGATGAAGCCATTTTAAAACGTTTTTTCAAACTTTATGGACTTGATACACCTCCAGCTGATATTATGCCAATGACTATTGCCAAACTAGGAAATTCTTCTGTGGCTACAATTCCTACTTTGTTGGATATGATTTTGAAAAAGGAAATGGGAATGCATGAATTAAAAGAAGGTGATGTTGCGCTATTAGCTTCAGTTGGTGCTGGAATGAATATTAACGCCATGGTTTATCAGTTTTAATAATGAAAAGACTTTTTTTTGTAATCGGTTTTTTGTTTTGCTTTATGATTTCTAAGGCTCAATCTGTTGATGAATTAGCTGTACAACAAGTTATTGATGTTCTATTTAATGGAATGGCTGCAAAAGACGCTGTTGCCATTAAATCTGTGATGCATTCATCAGCAAGGTTGCAAAGTGTTTCTGTTGATGATTCTGGCAAGCCACAATTACAGTTAGAAAGTGTTGACGATTTTGTAAAACAAATTACTGCTATACCATCGAATACTAAAATTGAAGAACGAGTTCTTTTTTATGACGTAAAAGTTGATGGGAATTTAGCACAAGTTTGGGCTGAATATCAGTTTTACATCAATGATAAAATGAGCCATTGTGGAGTTGATTCTTTTCAGCTTTATAAAGATGACAATGGCGATTGGAAAATCATCCAAATAGCTGATACTCGCCACAAAGATAAATGTGATTAATTTTGATTTTTTGCGTTAACGATAGTAGCGACAGCTCCTGATTTTTCATCAGGACTACAGCGAATAGCGTGTTAAAACGCCTAAAGTAAAATCTTAAGTCTAGCTTGTTTGAGCAACAACGTTTCCTGTTCTTTTTAAAACACCCCACCCGTTAATTTCACCTTTTAAGGCTTTTCTAATTGATTTAAAAAGTACGTAGTACATTAACTGTCTCCAAATAAAACGTTGTGGAATTAAGTATATCAATTTTCTCCTTGGTTCATTTTCAATTTTAAAGGCGAAACTTGCAAAAATAATATCAACCACAATAAACAACGCATAATAAAATATTACCTGACCAAAACTGGTACTTAAAGAGAACGTACTTTGAATTGCCACCCAATTTAAAGCACCTAAATTAACCAAGCTCCAAACTCCGCTTATCACTGCACTCAGCATAAATAAATCAGCTAAGGGAGCAAACAGTGGAAGAATAATTTGAAAAATTAAAATATTGGGCATGCCTATCATACCAAAATAGCCGTACTTCCTCCTAAACAAAGCATCCCTATTTTTCCAAAAGCTTTGGATCACTCCGTAACTCCATCTAAATCTTTGCTTTAAAAACATATCTAGTGTCTCGGGAGCTTCCGTATATGCAATCGCATCTGTACTGTTTTTCACAATATAACCAGCTTTCAGAATCCGCATGGTTAAATCACAATCTTCTGCTAAGGTATCACTAGTAAAACCTCCAACTTCCTGAACTACTTTTTTTCTAAAGGCACCAATAGCTCCGGGAATAACAGTTATACTGTTTAAAACCTCAAAAGCTCTCCTATCCATACTTTGGCTAGTAATATATTCTATCGACTGCCATTTTGTGAGTAAATTATTTTCGTTCCCAACTTTTACCGTCCCTGCTATGGCAGCAACTTCTTCATTTTCAAAACCTATCATCAAATTTCTAATGGCTCCTTTGTTAAGTTGAGTATCAGCATCAATACATACAATAAAATCATACTTAGATTTTTGTATTCCAAAGTTTAATGCAGAAGCTTTTCCACCATTTTCTTTGGTATAAATTGTAACATTCGGGTGGTTTTGATAAGCAGCTTGCACCACTTTATAGGTATCATCTTTAGAACCATCATCTACAAATAACAACTCGAAATTTGGATAATTTAGATTTAATAAGCTCTCTATGGTTTTGATAACTATTATTTCCTCATTATATGCCGGAATGATGACGCTTACCGGAGGAAAATAATCAGGCGCTAAACGTTCTAAATTCTTTTCTTTTTTATGCTTTCTTAAGGCTAGAGTTGTAATAATCAATAACCTCATAAAAGCCAAAACAATGGCTGTAATAAATATATAGTAAAGAATTCTATTCCCGTAAAAGAAAGAAGTGATAAAAATTTCATCGGCTTTACCTGTAAGACCCGAATTGGCATCGTCTGTGACAGCGGGCATTACTTCAGCTTTCGTCTTCCCAATGATATGAGACACTGTAGTAAATTCATATCCCTTCTTTTTGAAGTAATCAATAATTCTAGGCAAAGCCTCTACGGTTGCTGATCGATCTCCGCCTGCATCATGTAGTAAAATAATGCTTCCATGGCTTTGTTGTGCTATTACTCTTGCAACAATTGTATCGGCAGAAATTCCAGGTCGCCAATCTTGTGGGTCAATTGATTCTCCAACATTGATATAATTTTCGGCCCTACTTTGTGCAACAGGTAGTACTTCGGCCCTTACCTGTGGTTCTGCATCAGCGTTAAAAGGTGCTCTAAATAAAATGGTACTTCTTCCAGTTACACATTCTATCAGTTTTCTTGTTGCATTTAACTCAAAAATTACCCTAGTCTGGCTAACTTTAGATAAATCGGGATGAAAAAAAGTGTGATTTCCAATTTCGTAACCATCGTCATAAATTTCTTTTAATAAAGGAATATTTTGTTCGGCCATCACTCCAACTATAAAGAAAGTCGCAGGCACATGCTCCCGCTTTAATATTTCTAAAACTTGCGGAGTATAGGTTGGATCTGGACCATCGTCAAAAGTGAGGATTACCTTTTTATCGGCTTTACCGAATTTATTGATTACATATTTAGTAGGTAAATCAACATATTGCTGATCTACAATCATTTTGGTAACCGAATCCATTTTTAGGGTTAACTTCCCTTCTTTTGGTGTAGTAACCAAATCTAGAATCTCGCCATCACCAGTATAATTTACCCTATCGTTTAATTGCACTTTTGAAAGCTCCTTTCCACTGTAATGTTCCTTGTTCAGTTGCTCTATTGATAAATCCTTGTTAAAAAACTGCCAAAGTCTGGAATCCTCAGAACCTAATCTCCACAACGCAACACCAGCCACACCCCAATCATCTGCCATGCGCATGATGTTGAAATTTGTTGCGGCATCAGTAAAGTAAACTTGATGCTTCACATTACGATTATCTAAATAGCTGTAATGTAGATTTCCAGATTGAGGATCAAACAATACTTTTGCGTGAAATTGTTGAGCTTGGCTAATGGCTGTTTGATAAGTTACGTTCACACCTTGTCCATTCTCAGGCCAATCAAACCCATATCCAGCAATTGCTAAAACTACTTTTGAGCTTGGAATTTCTTTACATATTTTGTCCAATTTTTCTTCAACCCAACGTTGGTGTGAAATATCACCTGCGTTACTTAGTTCAGTATGCTGGTCATAAGCCATTAGAAAAATATAATCGTTATATTTTGCTAACTCTTTTACATTATAATCATTATTATCAGGCGAAATGTCCTGAGTGACCATATATCCTTTTTGATGGAGTTGACTAAACAGTTCCTTTTGAAAATTGATGATTGGTTGATCAGAGTTTTCAACCAATTCTTCAAAATCTATATTCACACCATCCAATTTATATTTCTGAAGTTGAAAAATAAGATTATTAATAAAAGCCTGAGTGTGTTGTTTAGAGTTGATAATTCTGTGAACTGCTTCCCCATTCCAATTTCCGTTGATGAAATTCTTTACTGAGGCTATAATTTTTTTATGATGTGTTTTTACAATTTTGATGACATCCTGATCTATTTGAGTTCTCAAGGTGTCACTTTGAGGGTCCAAAAAGAAAAATTCAGGAATAATCACATCCATTTTTTTGATGTGATCATTTAATGAGGTGTAGGATTGTGGATCCCAATCTACAAAAAAGCCAAAATTAATTCTATCTATATTATTGTTATGAAGCTTGTGATAAGCTTCCTTATCTTTTTGAAGTTCAATAATTTTTGCTTTTTGTATTTTAAATTCTTTATACTTTTGTGATACTTTAATTTTAGCAATCTCCTTTGGTGAATAAGTGTTATACTCTTTGCTTAAATCAGGAAGTTTTGGGTATTGTTTTGAGGAAATGGTGATTACTACAGAGATGATAGATAAAGCAATTATCAAAAAGATAATTCTACTCATCCATTTAAACCTTTTCCACCGGTTGGGAGATAAGGTTTGAAAAACTTGTTTGCCTTGCACTTTAAATTTTATTTAATAACGCTACAAATCAAAAAAATTGTAATGAAATAACAATGAGTTTTAATAAAAAACGTTAAAACTTGTCTGCCTCAATTTTAGAAAAATCTACGCCGCATTTACAGTTTGTGCAGCAACCATTTTTTGCTTTAAAACTTCTATAAATGCTTCGTATTATATAAGCTGATGCTCCTAAAAAGAGTATTAATACGATGATATTTTGTATTTCCATAACTTTTCAAAGTTAATTTAATATATTAATAATATAGTCATTTCATTTTCAAATACTCAAACTGCTTTATTTACAAATATTAAACTTACCTTTGCAAAAATTTTTTTAAGGCTTTTTTGCATGCAAAAGATAAGAAATATAGCGATCATCGCTCACGTTGACCACGGTAAAACTACATTGGTTGCCAAAATTTTCCACTCTTGTTCTATCTTTAGAGATAACGAATCTACAGGAGAATTAATATTAGATAATAACGATTTGGAACGTGAGCGTGGTATTACCATTGTTTCTAAAAACGTTTCTGTTCAATATAAAGATGTTAAAATCAACATTATTGATACGCCAGGTCACGCCGATTTCGGTGGTGAAGTAGAGCGTGTATTAAAAATGGCTGATGGAGTATTGATACTTTGTGACGCTTTTGAAGGCGCTATGCCCCAAACTCGTTTCGTAACACAAAAAGCATTGGCTTTAGGTCTAAAGCCAATTGTTGTGGTAAACAAAGTGGATAAAGAAAACTGTCGCCCAGAAGAAGTGTATGAACAAATTTTCGAATTGTTTTTCAACTTAGAAGCAACAGAAGATCAATTAGACTTCCAAGTAATCTATGGTTCTTCTAAACAAGGTTGGATGAGTACAGATTGGCAAAAACCAACTGACAACATTTTCCCTTTGATGGATGCTATTTTGGAAAACATTCCCCCTGCTCCAATACAAGAAGGTACCTTACAAATGCAAATCACCTCCTTAGATTACTCTTCTTTCGTAGGTCGTATTGCAATTGGTAGAGTTGCTCGTGGAACCATTAAAGAGAATATGCCTGTTTCTTTAGTGAAACGTGATGGTAAGATTGTAAAATCAAGAATTAAAGAATTATATACTTTCGAGGGCTTAGGTAAGGTAAAAGTTACTGAAGTTTCTTCTGGTGATATTTGTGCAGTAGTGGGTATCGAAGGTTTTGATATTGGCGATACCATTGCAGATTTTAACAATCCAGAGCAATTAGAGGTGATCCATATTGATGAGCCAACAATGAACATGTTGTTTACCATCAATAACTCTCCTTTCTTTGGTAAAGAAGGTAAATTTGTAACCTCTCAGCGTTTACGTGAGCGTTTATACAAAGAGATGGAAAAAAACTTAGCGCTAAAAGTGGTGGAAACTGAATCTCCAGACGCTTATCTTGTTTACGGACGTGGTATCCTCCATTTATCAGTTTTGATTGAAACCATGCGTCGTGAGGGCTATGAGTTACAAGTTGGGCAACCACAAGTAATTGTAAAGATAATTGACGACGTGAAGTGTGAGCCCGTTGAAACGTTAATTGTAGATGTACCAGGTGAAGTTGCCGGTAAAGTGATTGAATTAGTAACTCAACGTAAAGGCGATTTACTAGTAATGGAACCTAAAGGTGATTTACAACATTTAGAATTTGAAATTCCTGCTCGGGGTATTATTGGGTTAAGAAATAATGTTTTAACTGCTACTGCCGGAGAAGCTATTATGGCTCACCGATTCAAAGCTTACGAGCCTTGGAAAGGTCCAATTCCGGGAAGGGGTAATGGCGTTTTAATTTCTATGGATAAAGGGATGACTACTGCTTATGCAATTGACAAATTGCAAGATAGAGGGCGTTTCTTTGTTGATCCAGGTGTTGATATTTACGAAGGTCAGGTTTTAGGCGAGCACATACGCGATAGTGATTTAGTGATTAACATCACTAAAGGAAAGCAATTAACCAACATGAGAGCTTCTGGTACAGATGATAACGTTCGTATTGCCCCAGCTATTAAATTCTCTTTAGAAGAATGTATGGAATACATACAAGCTGATGAGTATATTGAAGTAACGCCTGCTAGTATCCGTTTACGTAAAATTTATTTAACAGATCAAGAACGTAAGGTCAAAGGAAAATCTTTGATCAATCAATAATTTTAAATAAACTATAACAAAAAGTCCCTTTAACGAGGGACTTTTTTTTGTTCTTAAAATTAATATCTATCAATAATTTGATAAGTTTGATAAAAAATTCATCGCTTAAAATGATAAAATTAGTTCAAGATATACTTTACAAAATGGGTCTAATTGTAAAATTAGTTCGCCCAGAAAATAATCTATGGTTACAAACCAGAAATATTAAAAATGTATTAGATATAGGTGCAAATACTGGACAATTTGCTAGTAGAATAAATGAGATTTTACCTAACGTAAACATCGTATCATTCGAACCTATTAAAAAATGTTACGACGAGCTTTTAATCCATACGAAAGGCTTAAAGATTAAAGCATTTAATTTTGCTTTAGGTGAAGTTGAAGAGGAACAAGAGATTAATATTAGTGCTCACTCGCCAAGCTCTTCCTTATTACCCATGGCTGATTTGCATAAAGAAGTTTTTGCAGGAACCAATTTTGTAGAAAAAGAAAAAATCAGCATTAAAAGATTAGATGCTATTTTTCCAGAACTAAATATCGAAGGAAAATTTATGGTCAAAATTGATGTGCAAGGTTTTGAGGATAGGGTAATTAAAGGTGGCTTAGAAACACTTAAAAAAGCTGATTTTATATTAATAGAAACTTCTTTTGAAGAGTTATACAAGGATCAATTATTATTTGATGGCATTTATCAATTATTAATTGGAATTGGATTTATCTTTAAAGGAAACCTAACACAGGCCATTAATAAAAAAGACGGGAGAATATTATATGCTGAATCTCTTTTCTTTAATGCTAATTTAAATTGAAAATTGCCCTAATTGAAATTTGCGAAGCTAATCACTATACTGCCGTAGAGGCGTTGGCGTTAACTTATGCAGTTTCAAAATCAAACCAAATCACTGTTTTTATTACAGATGAAATGGCAAAACTCTATCATTTTAAAGAGGATAATATCCAAATCATAAAAAAAAATAAAGATCAAAGTGTTGCTGATTTTTTGGCGTCCATAAATCAAATTAATTTCGATCGTATTCATATCAATACTATATCTACATATTTTAAGGAGTTCGCATTTATTGACTGGAAATCGAAGGTTATTCTAACGGTTCACAATTTGGATACTTGGTTTAATAATGGATTTTCTAGAAGGAGAAAATTATTAAGTTTTAAACTTTTAAATCCGTCCAAAAACTCATCTTTAAAAGATAACTTCTACTTACCTATTAAATATTTCTTTAAAGATTTTAAACTTCAAGACTATAGAGATCAAATCATCCATAAAATAAAAAATAGTGAATCTCAAATTCTGGTTTACAGCGAAAGTCAGAAAACCTATTTAACTCAGTTTATTGATAAAAAAAAGATCATTGCCTTCCCGTTTTGTATTCATCAAGAGTCAGAAGACCTATCTATAAATCATCAGAAGCTAAGAATTTGTATCCCAGGAATGGTGGACACACACCGAAGAGATTACGATAGTTTATTCTTCGTTTTAACTGATCATATTGATGATTTTAAAGGAAAGCTAACAATTGATTTATTAGGTTTCATTCCTGATTCTGGAAAGCATTTGATTTCAAAAATCAAGCAATTAAATGAGGCTGGTATTGAGGTGATTTTTAATGAAGAATTCATATCAAAAGATGTTTTTCAAAAACGCCTCTTCAGCTCAGATATCATCCTTGGAAACTTAAAAGTGAATCTTAATTCTCAAAGTAAGTACGGAGAAACTAAAGAAACTGGTGTCATCTTTAACCTGATTAAAGCAGCCAAACCAGGCATTTTTCCTGCTGACTATCCAATTCCGAAGGATTTAAGTTCCATTTGTATTTCTTATCAGGATGACCTTTATCCTGTTATCTTTGATTTAATTCAGGATAAAAAGAAATTAGACAAACTAAAAGAAAGCGCTAAAATTGTAGTTCAAAACTATGAGCCTCAAAATTTATACGCTCGATTAGTCAATTAAAGCATGAATCTCTTAAAAAAACAAGGCTTCTTTAATAGCATTACGCTTTACATTGGTACTGCGCTTGGTTTTTTTAATCTTATTATTTTATTTCAGCGAGTTTTAACACCTGAACAAATTGGCTTTTTTGGATTAATAACAGCCGTATCTCTTTTACTCACTCAGTTAGCGGCTATTGGTTTTAGCAGTGCCATTACTCGCTATTTTCCCTTTTTCAGAACGGAAGATAAAAAGCATGGCGGCTTCCCGATGTATGTTTTTAAGGTTACTCTTGTTGGATTTATCATCGTAAGTATCATTTATATTTTAGGAAAGGAGTTGATTCAACAGCTAAAAGCAGAAGATAAAGGCTCCTCTCTCTTTTACAAATACTACTATTTAATTATTCCCATTTCACTTTTCACACTATGGTATAACCTAGCCGAAACTTTTGCCCGAACAACTTTCCATAATATTTTTCCATCCTTCTTAAGAGAGGTTTTATTAAAAATATTAACCAGTATCGCCATCATTCTTATATTCTTTCAAATATTTGATTATGGAGGATTTGTTTATTGGTATTTAGGCGCAAATGCACTTATTCTTTTGATTTTATTAATTTATCTGAAGAAATTAGATCTTATCCGCTTTGGACCCGTGTCTAAAGAAGTGAAAGAAAAGTCGCCAGAAATATTGCGTTATGGATTATACTCCATGTTGGCTGGCGGTTCTTTTGCCATGATCCAAAACATTGACACCGTTTTGCTAAAAGTATTTTCTAGCGAAGCAATGGTAGGCTATTATGTTACTTTTTTTGGGATGGCATTGGTCATTAATCTACCTGCAAAGGCATTAAATACCACTTCTTATCAAATCATCGCTGATGCCTGGAAAACTGAAGACCTACAGAAAATCAATAAAATCTATCATAAAACTTCTCTGGTTCAGTTCTTTTTGGGTTGCTTGCTATTTATTGGGTTAATTGCCAACTGGCAAAACGTATTGTTCCTTTTGCATAAACCAGAGTATGCAAACTTTTATGGTGTTTTCGTAGTCATTGGTTTAGGTTTTTTGTTTGACATTACTGGTGGATTAAACGGAGCCATCATCAGTTTTTCTAAGCATTACCGATTGGTTATGTATATTTTGATTTTTGCCGCAGTTTTGTGTGCAGCCTTAAACGTAATTCTAATCCCTAAAATAGGGATGATGGGGGCAGCAATTTCGTATGCAATCACCATGTTTGCACTCAACTTCACTTATTGGTTTTACCTAAATTTCAAATATAAATTACAGCCTTTCAACGCAAAGTTTATCAAATTAATTTTGATTGCTTTAGCTGTATTGTTGTTTGGGATATTCTTGCCTTACTGGTATAATTTCTATGTAGATGTTATCTATCGCTCTGGCTTAATGGCACTTTTTTATCTAAGATTGAGTTACTCTTTTAAAATATCTCCGGATATAAATGAGTTTATAGATCAGATATTAGGTAAATTGAAAAGAAAATAATGCAAAAACTGGCTCCAATAGCACTCTTTGTTTATAATCGTCCGGACCATACCAGACGGACATTGAAATTTTTGCAAGCTAACTACTTGGCAGAAGAATCTCGTTTATACATATTCGCTGACGCAGCAAAAAGCATTTCCGATGAAGAAAATGTTAGTCAAGTTTTAGAAATAATAAAGACTGCTGAAGATTTTAAAAACGTTAAAATCATCCAACAAAAAAAGAATCTAGGTTTAGCACAATCCATCATCAATGGCGTAAGTGAATTGATAGAAACCTATGGAAAAGTGATTGTTTTTGAAGATGACTTGCGGAGTTCTCCTTATACTTTAGAATATTTTAACGAAGCTTTGGATAAATATCAGGAGGAAGAAAAGCTAATGCACATCAGCGCTTACATGTATCCTTTAGCCAAGGCCGATGAATTGCCAGAGACATTTATTTACAGGGCAGTACACAGTTGGGGATGGGCAACTTGGAAAAGAGCATGGGATCATTTCAATCCTGATATTGATGATTTGATTTCAAAATTTGATTCACAAAAAATCAAGGATTTTTCGATAGAAGGCAAAATGAATTTCTGGAAACAGATTAAAGATTTTAAAGCCGGAAAAAACAATTCATGGGCTATTCGTTGGTATGCCTCAGTATTTTTAAATGGTGGCTTAAGCTTAAATCCATCAAAATCCTTGATTCATAATATTGGTCATGATGGTAGTGGAATCCATTCTAATGTGGAGAATACTTATGCGGTAAATATTCATCAACATGCCATTAAGGATTTTCCAAACGAGATCAAAGAGAATTTGAAAGCCTATGAATTGGTAAAAACATTTCTTTCTCGAAGAAAAGGAAATATCCTTCAAAGGATGATCCGGTTTATTAAAAAGAAAATCAATTAATAAAATTACTTCTTAGCTTCCAATACGATATAAGGAGAGAATAATTTACTCTCGAATTTAAAAGTCTTAGTAATCACCTTCCCCGCGTACCAAATAGTTTTTACAGTTAATTTGGCAAAAGCCGATTTTTCTTCCTTATTTTCTAACCAAGTACTAAAACCTCCGTAATAATAAACTTTCACTTCTTTTAGTCCCAATTCCGTAGCGATGGTTTTCAAAAGTTGTGGGTCCATACTTTTGATATTATGCTTCTCATAGTTAGCATAGTCGAAATTCTTTTGTACCCAACCGTTAACACCTGTGAAATTTGGAAGTGTAATCAATAATTTACCACCATCATTTAAAAACTGGAGATGGGTTTTGATAATAGACTGAGTGTCTTCAAAATGTTCTATTAATCCGCAAGAAAGCACTAAATCGTATTTCTTTTGGGGTTGATAATTAAACAAATCAGCTTCAATAATAGTTAAGTCATTTTCAGCCAATCCATTTTTTTGCACTAACTCTTTGGTGATGGATGGATAAATAAAATAATCGAGTAATGTGGTTTCTGCCTGATAATACTTTTTTAAGAAAACTGCATAATAACCAGGAAACCCACCTAATTCGATAGCCGATTTAATTTTCTGTTCAGAAAAAACTCGATCGAAAATATCATTAAAAATATATTTTCTTGGAATTTCAACAATTAATCCTTTTTTACTTTCCCAATATTTTTGCCAGAAAGTTCTATCTGTAAGTTCGTTTGCCATAAGCTTTAGCAAAGAAAATAAAAAGAAAGCAAAGAATTGTATTTTTACCTTCGATGAAAGTAATCCATCTAAATACTTACGACGGAAATGGGGGAGCAGGAAGAGCTAGCTACCGCTTAAATACTGCCTTGCGAAATGCCGGAGTGGACAGCGAAATGTACACCTACATGAAGTTTGGCAAAAAGCCAGATATACAAATGTTGTATCCTAATTTTGCAGGTAAAGCTTATGCTACCGCAACTATTTTAGCGGAGCGTTATTTACCTAGATTATATGAGGAAAATTCAAAAGTGCCGTTTTCTCTTTCTTTTTTTGGTAGGGATATTCATCATCATCCTGCAGTTTTAGCTGCTGATATTATTCATTTACATTGGATAAACCATGGCTTTTTAAACCCATCGAATTTAGCCAAATTAGCTACTTTGAATAAACCCATAGTTTGGACAATGCATGACAGTAATCCTTTTACTGGAGGTTGTCATGTTCGTTTTGATTGTCAAAATTATCAGGGAAATTGTGGCTTTTGTCCGTTGTTAAAAGACCCAGGCGCTGATGATGTTTCTCACCGGGTTTGGGTTAAAAAGCAACACGCTTACGAGCTAATGAAACCCCATTTTATCAGTCCCAGCAATTGGTTGGCAAAAGCTGCTTTGCAAAGTGGTTTATTAAAAGACTATGCTGTTCAGGTAATTCCAAACACTTTAGAAACGGAAGTTTTTAAACCGATTGAAAAATCAGCAGCTAGAAAATCATTAAAAATAGATCCTGATAAATTCATTTTGTTAACTGGATTTATGCCTTCAAAAAAAGATGCGCATAAAGGAACCTCTTATTTAATTGATGCCTTAGATTTATGGATCGACCAAAATCCCGAATTAAAAAATAAAGCTACTTTGGTTGTTTTTGGTAATCGTGATTCACAATCGCCACCACCTTTTAAAATTCCTGTGAGATTTTTAGGAACCATCAATGATGATCAAAAACTTGCTACAGCTTATGCCGCTGCAGATGCATTTTTAACTACTTCTTTAGATGACAACTTGCCCAATACAGTTATGGAAAGTTTGGCTTGTGGTACACCCGTTATTTCCTTTACAACAGGTGGAATTCCTGATATGGTAGAACATCAAAAAAATGGATACTTGGCTAAGTATAAAGATTCGGAGGATTTTATGAGGGGAATTCAATGGATTTACGAGCACCCCGATCAGGAGACTTTAAATAAAAATGCTCGAGCTAAAGTACTCGACAATTTTTCAGAGGAAAATATCGCTCAGCAACATATTCAGGTTTATCAAAATCTTCTATCTCAATAAAAATGGCGCAAACGTTTAAACCTTTATTATCAGTCATCACCGTGGTTTACAATAACGTAGAGCACATTGAACGTACGGTAAAATCGGCGATTAACCAAAGTTATCCAAATATCGAATATGTAGTGATTGATGGTGCCTCAACTGATGGAACTTTAAATATATTGAAGAAATATCATGACAAAATCGATGTTTTAATTTCTGAACCTGATCAAGGGATTTACGAAGCCATGAACAAAGGGTTAGATTTAGCCAAAGGGGATTATGTTTTGTTTATGAATTCTGGTGATGAGATTTTCGCCACTGATACCGTAGAAAATGTTTTTAACTCTTTGGCTTTCGCCGATATCTATTATGGCGAAACTGAAATGCTAAACGAGCAATTACAAAGCGAAGGCAGGCGAAGACATCAGGCACCAGATCAATTATCCTTATCCAGTTTCAGATACGGTATGAGCGTGAGTCATCAGGCGATTTACGTCAAGAAAAGTATTACTAAATCTTTCGATCCCAAATATCAATTAAGTGCCGATATTGATTGGATATTAGATGCAATATCGAAAGCGAAGACCATTGTTAACACGCATCAATATGTTGCAAAATATTTAATGGGTGGCCTATCTAAACAAAAGCATCGAGAAAGTTTAATGGAACGATACGAGATTTTTAAAAAATATTATGGTTTCATTCCAAATATTTTCAATCACCTAATTATTGCTGTAAAACTTGGATTTTACTGGTTAAAGAACCAAAAAACCAACGATTAATTTCAAAATGAAAACCTTATAAAATTAGAAATCCCGATCTTTTTGAATCGGGATTTCAGTTATTAAACTGGTTAGTTTAAGCGGGTTGCTTATTAGCTCTTTGGCGATAAATTCCAAATGCTAGACCTAAAACTAATAATATAGAACCAATTAACGAAATTTTTTCTCCTAAAAAATACGATTGAGGTTCAAATTTCCACTCAACTTTATGATTTCCACCTGGTAAAACTGCGGCTCTTAACAAGTAGTTTGCTCTAAAATATGGCTTTTCTTCGCCATCAACATACATTTTCCATCCTTTAGGATACCAAATTTCTGAAAATACAGCTACTACATTTTTATCGGAGGAATATTCATATTTTAAGTCATCGGGATGATAATCAGTTAGTTTAATCTGTCCGTTTACGGCAATTCCAACATTTTTATCATCAATCATACTTTTAAATTCTTCATTTACAATAGCTTCTTTTTTAGGATCAAAAGAGCTAATCGCTTGCATCTCTTGATCATTGTTTTTTACAAATTGTATACTTTGAACAAACCAGGCATGACCGCAAGCTGTAGCATTAGCTTGCATTGACGAACTTTGCCCGTCTTTACCCTGTGTGATAAAATATTTGGTGTTCAGCATATCTAAAACATCTTGATTTAAACTGCCTGTAAACTGCTTGTCAATAACTTCTTGGAAACGCTTTAATTTAGCGGCGTGGTAACCCCCGATAGTTTTATGAAAAGCCGTGGCTGATGCATCAGAGAAAGTCCCAATTGTTAAATCTAATACCCTATAATCTGGGTCAGTATCCCTCATGATAAATTCATCAACCTGACGTGGTTTAGCTTGTTGATTCATTACCGCCTTGGGAACAAATTTTTCATCGTTCAAATATCTTTTATCAACAGACCAAAGGTCAGTCAATATAATTACTCCGATAATTACAAACCCAATTTGCTTACTTACTTTTTTATTAATTAAAGCCCACAAAACCGCAATACCCAGAACTATAAATATTAAAGAACGAATAGCATCTGCCCTGAAAAGCGAAATCCTATCTTCTATTAATGCCTGCCCAATGCTTGGTCCAAAACTAGTATCTCCACCTGCAACTTGATTTAATTGAGTCAAAAAATCTTGATGGTTATCTGCTTTGAATGAAAATAAAATACTTGGTACTGCAATTAATACAACCAAAATACCCAAAACAATATAGGCGCTGAGTTTTAATTTTTTGATGATTTCCTTTTGATCAATACCATCTTTTGATGTTTCAAAAATTGCTAAACAAGCTAAAATTGGGACGCATAAACTAGGAATCACCAAGTTGAATTCTACTGATCGGAATTTATTATATAACGGAAAATAGTTAAAGAATAAATCAGAAACTAAACTAAAGTTTTTACCAAATGATAATAGTAAACCCAAAATAGTCGCACTCAATAACCACCATTTCAATTTGCTCTTTACAATGAATAATCCAAAAATGAAAAGAAATATGACAAATGCCCCAAAATACCATGGGCCAGATGTAAAGGGTTTTGGTCCCCAATAAACAGGCATTTGTTGTGCAAACCCTATGGCTTGATTTACATCAGCACCTTTTGCTTGAATAGCTTTAGCTACATTTGATTCACCATTTAAAATAGGAGCAGATGCGCCACCATAAGCATTTGGAATTAGTAAAGTGATCGATTCGCCTACGCCTTGACTCCATTGGTAAGCATAATCTTTATCTAAACCGTTATTTGGTTGCGCACTATCTGTGCTGATGTTTGATTTACCACGTGTAGATAGTTTTCCGTATTCGTAAGTTGTCCAAAGATTACTTGCGTTTACCATTATACCCAATAAAGCGCCCACAATTAAAAATGCTGCCGATTTCCAAAAAGCAGGTAATCTTTTGGCCTTAAAAGCATTGTATAATTCAAAGCCCATTAAAATAATCAAGGCAATAAATAAATAATATGTCATTTGTACGTGGTTAGATCTGATTTCCATCGCAACAAATAAAGCTGTTAAAGCTCCCCCTAGCCAATGCTTCCCTTTTAAGGTCATCAAAACTGCCCCTAAAATTGCCGGGAAAAAGGCAATAGCCATGGCTTGGTTACTATGCCCCGCTTCAATAAATATGAAATTATAGGAAGAAAATGAAAATGCTATGGCTCCCACAGCGGCCAGCCATGGACTCATCCCCAAAACAATCATTAAGAAATAGGTTCCTAATAAATAGATCAATACAATATCAATTGGATTAGGGAAAGCGGTTTTTAAAGCGGTGATTAAATGTGTAGTCACGTTATCTGGATATTGAACCCAAATCTGATAAGCTGGCATCCCACCAAACATGCTGTTTGTCCATAATGGTGCTTTGCCATCCTCAGCCTTAAATTTCATGATCTCACTTTGTGTCGCTTGAGCTCTTTGCACATCTCCTTGCATTAACACTTTACCTTGAAAAGCCGGAGTGAAATACACAAAACACAATACCACAAAAAAACCTATCATGGCTAAATGGATACCATTCTTCTTAAACCAATTGTTCATTTTATTTTAAAATTAGGAATGTCAAAAATATAAATATATGGTTTCAAAAGAAACCTTATCGTTTAAAATCGGAATTGTTAAAATTATGATTTGGATTCTTTATCTCCATGTGGTGTTTGCCTTAAATGAATTGGCTTACTTTTTCCTTTCATTTTAAGATTTAAAACCTCAACTAAAACAGAGAAAGCCATGGCAAAATAAATATATCCTTTAGGAATATGCTGTTCGAAACCTTCGGCTAATAGCGAAACCCCTATCAGTAATAAAAAAGATAAAGCAAGCATTTTAACGGTAGGATGATCATTTACAAAAGACGATATAGCGGCAGAGGAAAACATCATCACAATTACGGCAATAATTACGGCGGCTATCATTACCCAAATTTCATTCGCCATTCCGACTGCGGTGATTACTGAATCTAAAGAGAAAACAATATCTAACAATAAAATTTGAAAAATTACTCCCGAAAAAGAATGTACTTTTTTAACGGATGTTTCCTCTTCTTCTCCTTCTAATTTCTCATGAATCTCATGAGTGCTCTTATAAATCAAGAATAATCCACCTATGATTAAGATTAAATCGCGACCACTGATGGCTAATTTCTCTAATAATTCCTGATCGCTAATACTGATCCAATCTCCCATATTAAATAATGGAGCAGTTAAAGTCATAATCCAGTTTAATGATAAAAGCAATAAGACTCTTGTAATCATGGCCAAGCCTAAACCAACTGTGCGTCCTTTACTTTGTTGATCTTCAGGTAATTTTCCTGACAGGATAGAAATAAAAACGATATTATCTATCCCTAGAACAATCTCTAAAACAGTTAAGGTTAATAAAGAAATCCAAATCTCGGGACTTGTAATCCAATCCATAAGTATATAATTTCTATAAAAATAGAAAAAGGAAAGGAATAGAAAATAAAAAGGCGAACAAATTGTCCGCCTTTCTATATTTATGTTTAGGTTAATTTAATTAAACTTTACACCCCCATAATTAGATTTGATAGTGATATTTCCTGATGGGGATTTACCATAATAACCTTTGTAATTTTTGGTTGATGACCATCCTTTTTCGTCATCACTTGGACTTTTGCTGGTGATGGTAACTTTGTTATCATCATATTTAAAGCTTGCGTAATTTGTGGTCACGTTAAAATTAAATGCCTGGTTACCATTAAAATCTAAATTAATACTAGAATAGTTCGAGTTGATATTCAATGACTTAAAATCTTTATCAAAGGAAGTTATTTTTAAACCTCCAGAGTAATTCATCTTTAAAGTTGCATTACCACTTAATTTCCCGAGATCGGCACCACAATAATTTAAATTTGCGTCGATGTTGTTTGATTCTGCAACTTTTATCGTTCCGTAATTTGCTGAGAAAATGGCATCTTCAACTCCATCAATGGTCAATTTACCATAATTAGATCTGATATTGGTTTTAGCACTAAGTTTACCCGCTGTTAAATCTCCATAATTCATATTTATAGTCACATCGCCCTGCATGTCCGGAATTATATTTGTGGTGTAATTGGTTTTTAAATTTAAAGCATTTTTAACAGGCATGTAAACCGTGTAGTACACATCTACTTTTTGCTTTTTTGTATTACCACCCCAAAAATTTGAGCTTAACCAGTTATTATTATTGTTATTTGAGTTGATATTCGTTTTAAAGGAGATTTGATTTCCACCTTTTGAATTACTAATGCTTACGCCATCTAATAGTTTTTGTGCGTCTTCTTCATCATCAGCATAAGCTTTAATTTCTACATCAACTTTGATCTTGTTTTTATCCCAAGTATTTACCGTTATTTTTCCATAACTAGTCGTAATCAATAATTGATCATTAGCATCTACAGGGTAAGTTTTAGTGAGCTTTTTTATCTTTTCAACTGCATCTTTTGGCGCTCCTAAAGTCCAACCATTGTTTATAAAAACTTCAGAAGGAATATTTATTTCGGGCATTGGTGGCATAGGTGGAAGCGCAGGAATTTTCGGCATAGCTGGAATTTTTAAGTCCTTTAACTTTATATTTAGCTTCTCTAATTTTTTATCGAAATCGGCGGAAGCCAAATTCATTCCTTCAAATTGCTTATCAAATCCTTTAAAGGATTTCTCCACTTTTTCGCCCCATTCATGCCACTTCTTTTCGTCGAAAGATTTTTTGAAATTTTCTCCCCAATCCTTCCAAGCTTGTTCATCAAATTTTGGTGGAGCTGGTGGAGCTGGAACCTCAGCCTTTTCAGGTGCTTTTGGCGGAACAGGTACTTCCTGTGCCTTTAATAAGCTTATACCCAAACAGAGTACAAGTGATAAAATAATGGCTTTATATACTTTTTTCATCTTGATTTGATTTAATTTCCTTTACCTCGTTAGTAATGTTTAGTTGTTGATTGAGCAGAGAGATTTGCGCTTGCAAGTTCCGAATCATTGCCTTTACAATTCTATCTTGATTTGGTGTAGTTGATAATTCCTTTTTTAACTCGGTATATTCCTTGTCTAACTTTTCCTGCTCATTCATAAATATTTTATAAAGTGCAGGATCAATTTTCTTTAGCGTCTTTAATTCGGTTCTTTTATTTTCTATCAAAGAAGAAAATCTAACTTCTTTTGCAGCATACTCTGGATTAATATTAGCTAGGCTATTAGCTTCTTGAGTTTTATAGTGTCCCCAAATAAAACCTATACTCAATACCATTATAAAAACAGCGGCTACTTTTCCCACAGTGTACATCAAACGTATTTTATTACGTTGCTTTTGTTTAACACACTGCTCTTCTAAACGTTCATCAAGCTTGGTCCATATACTTTCAGCAGGTTCCAAAGCATCGAAATCTTTCTTATTATTTCTGATAAAGTTTTCTAATTTCTCACTCATCTTGCTATTCCTTTATGTTTTAATATCTCTACTAATTTTTTCTTTGCTCTTAAAAATTGTGTTCTTGAAGTTCCTTCGTTTATCTTTAAAATCTGACCAATTTCTTCATGATCATATCCTTCTAATAAGTATAAACTCAAGACTAACCTATAACCTTCTGGTAAAAGCTGGATGGCCTTTCGTACCTCTTCAACTTTCCAGTTATTCTCTTCTTCAGCCTCCCAATCATAATCAACCACACTTTCCATCTCCACTTCTTCAATTTCTTCAAAGATCATTTTCCGCTTACGCAGGATGTTAATGGAGCGATGAATTACAATTTGTTTAAGCCATAAACCAAAAGTGGTTTCTTGTCTAAAATCTTTGATCCTTATAAAAGCATCCATAAAAGCTTCTTGTAATGCATCTTCGGCTTCATCCGTATGATTAAGGATGCGCATAGCGACGTTGTACATGGCTTTTGAGTATAACCTGTACAATTCATGATGTGCTTTTCGCTCTCCTTTTTTGCACTCGACAACTAGGTCGTAGTGTTTATCAATGTAAATAGACTCCAAATTATTAAGCTTCTATATAAATAGACAATGGTATTTTGCAAACGTTGCATGAACCAAAAATTTTTATTTAAAATAGAAAAAATCATTGATACCTTTAAAAATGATATTTCTAAATAATTTATGAAAAGAATATTAGTTGTTATTGCTGTATTACTATTGTTTTACTTTCATTCAAAAGCGCAGGGTATCACGAAAGTCTGGATAGTTAGACATGCCGAGAAAATAACGGATGATCCAAAAAACTCCAATCCTAATTTATCGAAAATGGGATTTAATAGAGCAGAGGATTTGAAGAATTATCTTTCAAATAAAAAGATTGATCTGATCTATTCGACTCCATATAAAAGAACTGAACAAACTGCAGCTCCTTTAGCTAAACAGAAAGAGATTAAAATAGAAAATTATAACCCTAGCAAACAGCAAGATTTAATTTCGAAAATAAAAGCATTAAAGGGTAATCATGGTATTTTAATAGTTGGCCACTCCAACACAGTTTTACAAATTGTCAGAGATTTTGGTGTAGATATTAAACCAAAAGATTTAAATGATGACGATTATGATTTTATATTTGAACTCTCTCTTAAAAACGAAAAGGCCAAACTAAAGGTGAAACATTTTGGAGATAAACATCATTCTACTGAATTATAATGGATTTTATTTCACTCGATTCTGGCTACAAACCTGAGGTTTATAAAGATGGAACTGAACATCTTTTCTTTGGTGGAACATCTTATTTAGGTCTAAATTATCATCCAGAATATCTTTCTCTTTTTAAAGACGGATTAAATATCTGGGGTTTAAATAATGGTGCTTCTAGAAATAATAACATCCGATTATCCATTTATCAAGAAGCTGAAGAATTACTGGCAAAAGATTATGGCTGTGAAGCAGCTGTTACCTTATCAAGCGGTTGGTTAGCAGCCCAATTAGCAGTAGAGGTTTTAGGAAAAAGACGAGAATTAATTTATATAAACGATGCTCATCCTGCTCTTTACAAAGAAAATCCTGGTATTCTAAATATTGACAAAGCAGTTGATTATATCAATTTATCACATCAAACAAATTTTTTATTAATTAGCAATTCTGTTAATAACATCATTCCAAAAATTTTTTATCTTTCGGCTTTAAGCCAGATTTTACCTTCAAAAAACATTACTCTTTTATTAGATCATTCTCATGGTTTCGGCTTTTTAGAGGCCGATTATTTTACACATCTTAAAAAACTTCCAATACATATAGATTGGCTTTTGTGTGGCTCTTTGGCAAAAGGTTTAAGTTTAGATGCTGGAATAATAATAGGTTCAAATTATCAAATCAACGAAATTAAAAAAACCATGACTTTTAATGGATCGTCTCCATGTAGTCCCTCGGTTTTACATACTTACCTGAAAAGTGAATCCATCAGGCTAACTGCTAAATTAAGATTGTTTGAAAATCTTCACTTTTTAACCTCGCAATTGAGTAGAGAGGATTTCTTTTGGATTGAAAATTTCCCAGTAATACTCGTCCAAAATCCAAGCATTGTAGACAAATTTAAAACCAATCATTTTCTTTTTACGTCTTTTCCCTATCCAAATCCTGATAGCAAAATTTTAAATCGCCTTGTTATTTCAGCCGCTCACCAACCAAAACATCTTGAAAAACTGCTTGAGATTATTGAAGGTTAAGTGTCAATAAAAATCAAAAGCGGTAGCTTTATAACTTCTCAAAAGGAATATCCATTAAAGGAAATTTGTCCCAGCCCTTAAAATCATAATGCCACCATTCATTTTTAATAACTTTGAAACCGTTACTTTCCATGATTTTTATCAGAAGGTCGCGGTTTTGTTTTTGTAAAGCAGAAACATCTTCATACGTTGGGGAAGCTTCAGCTGCAAAACTGTCGTAAGCAGTGGGCATTTCTAATTCATTGCCGGTTTTTAAGTTAATCAACGTTAAATCTACCGCACAACCGCGGTTGTGACGAGAACCTGTTTTAGGATTGGCAACAAATTCCTTTTTTTCTAAAGGGGTAACTTTCCAAAACTTCACCGTGACCGAATACGGTCGATAAGCATCAAAAATCTTCAAGCCTAAGCCTTCATTTTTTAATTCCAGTTGGATTTCCTTTAAAGCATCAACCACTGGTTTACGAGCGAAAGCTCTAGCTTGTTTGTAAACTGCTACCCCAGAAAAGTTATGGGTTGTAGCATATTTTATATCCAGTTTTATAGTTGGGATTGCTTTACTAATTTCTACCAATTGATATGCAGGATTTGAAATAATATCGTTACGATAATCATTTATATTAGAGAATACTTCTAGCTTTTCTTGTGCAATTGCAACGCATCTAAAACCGATAAGTATGATAAATATGATGCCTTTTATTTTCATTTAACTTAAATCAACTGGCTTTTTGCCTTGTTCAACTTCAATTTTTTTTACTGAAACCGCATATTTTGAGGGTCTGATATGCAATCCTTTAACCTTAGCATAAGACCAAGTAAACTCCGCTCCGAAAAACAGAATTGCTGCTGAATAATAAACCCAAACAGCAATAATAATGATGGTTCCAGCGGCTCCGTAAATACTTCCAATTCCAGCAAGAGCAATATAAAAACCAATTAAGTATTTACCAAGCATAAATAATACCGCGGTGAAAAAGGAGCCAGCTTTTACATTCTTCCACTCAATTTCTACATCGGGTAAAACCTTATAAATAATCGCAAACAAGCTCATCAACACTAAAAATGTAATTATAAAATTAATGGCATCAAAAAACACCATAATAAACTCAGGTAAAATTCTAGCCAATTCAGTACTAAAAGCTAAAACTATACTGTTTATCATTAAAGATACAATGAGTAAAAACCCTAAAGATGCTACCATAGAAAGAGATATCATTCTATTGACTATCAATTTTAACCAACCTTTTTTAGGAACTGCTTTTACCCTCCATATCTCATTGATAGAGTCTTGAATCTCGACAAATACGCCAGATGCGCCAATTAATAAAGTAACTATTCCTGTGATAATAGCAACATTACTTTTACCTGAAAGCGCTAATTTTTTAATCGTAGTTTCAATTTGCATGGCAGCATCATTACCAATGAAATCATTTAACTCTCTAAATATTTTACCTTGCAAGGCATCGTGACCATAAAAAATTCCGCCAACAGATAGCAGCACAATTAACATGGGTGCTAATGAAAAAATAGTATAATAGGCTAAAGAAGCACTTAATTTTAGACCTTTATCATCGATAAAAGCATTAAAAGCTTCCTTTAAAATTTTAGTGTAAAACTTATAATCTGTGATTCTATGCATCTCAAAATTATCGGTTGCTTACCACCAATAAGTTTAAATCCTTATGCGGCAAACCAAAACGGTTAGCCAGATCTTTATTGGTCATAGAACCCTGATAAATATAGACTGCATTTCTAATGCCAGCTTTTTCCCAAATCAAATTCATAATTCCACCCATATCGCCTATATCAATTAATATGGGAGTGAAAATATTGGTTAAGGCGTAAGTTGCTGTTCTACTTACTCGCGATGCGATGTTTGGAACACAATAATGAATCACATCATGCTTTCTAAAAACCGGGTTTTTATGGTTAGTTACTTCTGAAGTTTCAAAACAGCCGCCTTGATCTATACTCACATCAATAACTACTGAATTTGGCTTCATCTTAGAAACCGTTTCTTCAGAAACTACGCATGGACTTCTTCCATGGTCTGCTCTTATAGCACCGATAACTACATCACAAGTTGTAAGGGCTTTTTCCAAAACAATGGGTTGCATTACAGAAGTAAAAATTCTGTTGCCAATGTTATTTTGTAAACGTCTCAATCGATAAAGAGAGGAGTCAAAAACCTTAACTTCTGCACCTAAGCCAATGGCTGTTCTGGCAGCATATTCACCCACGGTACCAGCGCCCAAAATTACAATTTCGGTAGGCGGAACACCAGTGACACCACCCAACATCAATCCTTTACCACCAAAAACATTACTCACATATTCCGCTGCAATTAAAATTGAAGTAGCACCAACAATCTCGCTCATGGCTCTAACCACGCTCAAAACATTTCCATCATCTCTTAAATATTCAAAAGCAAGAGCTGTGATTTTCTTAGCCATTAAAGCCAAAACATGCTCCTTTTTCATGGTAGCCATTTGCAATGCAGAGAACAAAATCTGTCCATTTTTCATCATCTCAATTTCTTCCTTAGTTGGAGGGGCAATTTTGATAATGATATCCGCATGGTAAACTTCTTTGGTATCATAAACAATTTGGGCGCCTTGCTCACTAAAATTGATGTCGCTAAAATTAGCAGCCAATCCAGCTCCAGACTCAATAACTACTCGGTGACCATTATTTACTAAAAGCGCTACAGAAAGTGGTGTTAAAGCAATTCTATTTTCTTGAAATGAAGTCTCTTTTGGGATACCTATATAGAGATTGTTCTTTTTGGATTTTGTTGCCGCTAGTGCTTCCTGAGGCTGCATCATGGCTTGTTGTGCTATTTTAGAGAAACCTCCCATCATTTTTGAACTCATAGAATACCTTCGCCTTTACAAATTTAAACTTGATTAAATATAAGTTTTTAAGATTAAATTATTTGGTAATGTTGATTAATCTTTCATTTTCTGAATGTACAACTATTTCGATTTTAACAAAACTCTCTGGTAACAGATCGGGGATTTTCTCTGGCCATTCTACAAAGCAATAGTTACCCGAATAAAAGTAATCCTCGTAACCTAAATCTAAAGCCTCCCTTTGATTTTTCAGTCTATAAAAGTCAAAATGGAAAATAGATTCATGATCTGTTTTATACTCATTAACAATAGAAAAAGTTGGGCTAGATGTATGATCTTTAGTTCCTAAGGCCAACGAAATTTGATTAATCAAAGTAGTTTTACCCGCCCCCATTTCTCCATAAAACAGAAATATTTTCTCTTCACCTGCAAAGCTCAAAATTTGTTGAGCAACATCTGGCAAAGCCGAGCTATTTTCAACCTTAATCTGCATGTTTTACTATTTGTTCTTATAAGTTAAAAACGGAATCACCATTTCTTCTAATGAAATTCCACCGTGTTGGAAAGTTTCATTAAAGTAATTCACAAACTGATTATAGTTGTTTTGATACACAAAGTATGAATCTTCCTTTGCAAATATATAACTCGAACTCACATGTAGTTTCGGCAACATGGCGTCAGCAGGAACTTTAACCTGAAAAACTTCTTTAGGGTTGAAATTTAAATTTTTTCCTTGTTTGTATCGAAGGTTAGAATTGGTGTTTCTATCTCCAATTACTTTACTTGGATGCTTCACCCTAATGGTTCCATGATCTGTAGTAATCATGAGCTTCACTCTTTTTTGAGAAAGCTTTTTAATCAAATCTAAAAGAGGCGAATGTTCAAACCACGACAAAGTAAGCGAACGATATGCTGCATCATCATTGGCCAATTCACGAATCATTTGCATATCTGTACGGGCATGCGAAAGCATATCAACAAAATTGTAAACAATTGCATTCAAATCATTACCCATCAAGTTGTTTAAGGATTCATTCAAGTCTTTTCCTTGATCGTAATTTAAAATTTTATGATAAGAAAATTTGATGTCTTTCTTCAAACTTCGTTTAATTTGATCTTCTAAAAACTTTTCTTCAAATAGGTTTTTTCCACCCTCATCCTCATCGTTTTGCCACATTTTGGGAAAACGCTGCTCCATTTCTGATGGCATCAAACCTGAAAAAATTGCATTTCTGGCATATTGCGTAGCGGTTGGTAGGATACTGTAATAAGTGTCTTCCTCTTCTAATCTGAAATACTCTGTTATGATGGGGTTAATGATTTTCCATTGATCATATCTTAAATTATCAATCAGAATAAAAAAGGTAGGCACATTCTCTTGTAAAGAAGGGAAAACCTTCTTTTTAAATAGTTGATGAGAGAGAATAGGGGCTTTATCTTGATCTTTTATCCAATTGATATAATTTTTTTCAATAAATTTTGAGAACTGAGTATTTGCTTCTGCCTTTTGCATGGTTAAAATTTCATGCATACCAGCATCTTCTAATTTTTCCAATTCCAACTCCCAAAAAACCAATTTTTTATAAACATCAATCCATTCTTGATAACTCAAGTTTTCATTCAATGTCATCCCTAGATTTCTAAAATCTTGTTGATAAGCCATCGATGTTTTTTCGCTTACTAATCTTTTATTGTCAATCAGTTTTTTAATCGTAAGTAAAATTTGTTTTGGATTTACTGGCTTTATCAGGTAATCATCAATCTTAAAACCGATAGCATCTTCCATTAAATACTCTTCTTCGCTTTTCGTAATCATCACTACTGGGACATCCGGATTAATCGTTTTAATGCTACTCAAAGTTTCTAACCCTGTTAACCCTGGCATGTTTTCATCCAAAAAGACAAGGTCAAAATCCTTTGTTTTAAATACATCTAAAGCATCATTTCCGTTGGTTGCAGTAGCTATTTGATATCCTTTTTCACTTAAAAAAAGGATATGTGGTTTAAGCAGATCAATCTCATCATCGGCCCATAATATATTCACAGTTTGCATATAATTTGTATCTGTTAATGATTATATTGAGAAATTATCAATATTTGCTGATAATATATCAGCGGGTTAAAATTAACAAAATTTGTGCCTTATAATTGACATTACTTGAATAAGAACAAAATAATCAACGATCCTGTTTACGGTTTCATCAGTATCAAAACGCCCTTGCTTTTTGATTTGATTGAACATCCCTATTTCCAACGCTTGAGGTACATTAAGCAACTAGGAATGACGCACTTGGTATATCCCGGTGCATTACATACTCGATTTCATCACGCTTTAGGTGCTATGCATTTAATGCAATTAGCTATTGAACACCTACAAAGCAAAGGACATGAAATCACTAAAGATGAAGAGGAGGCGGCTTGTGTAGCTATTTTATTACATGACATAGGTCATGGACCGTTTTCTCATGCATTAGAGCATACCATTGTTGAAGGTGTCTCACACGAAAAAATTAGTCGCTTATTCATGGCTAACTTAAACGAGGAGTTTGATGGGCAATTAGATTTAGCCTTACAAATTTTTAATAATCAGCATCCTAAAAAATTCCTTTATCAATTAATTTCAGGGCAGTTAGATTTAGACCGCTTAGATTATTTGAATCGCGATAGCTTTTTTAGCGGTGTTACTGAGGGTATGGTTAGTTCAGATCGGATTATTAAATTAATCAATATAAAAGAAGACGAACTGGTAGTAGAAGAAAAAGGTATTTATTCGATAGAAAAGTTTTTAATTGCCCGCAGGTTGATGTATTGGCAAGTTTATTTACATAAAACCGTTATAGCTGCAGAGCAACTGCTGGTAAAGATTTTAATTAGGGCAAGGGAGTTAGCTTCAAACGGAGTAGAATTATTTGCAACTCCGGCATTAAAACATTTTCTTTATAAAGATATCAACGAAACCGCTTTCTCTTTGGACCCTACTCACCTCCAATTTTTTTCAATGTTAGATGATCATGACATCATGAGTTCGATAAAAGTTTGGCAGTTACACGATGATTTTATTTTGAAAACACTTTGTGCCAACTTAAACTATCGCAACTTATATAAAGTCGAAATCAGCGTTGAAATTCCTAATAAGGAAAAGGTTGACGAATTATCTAAGAAAGTTATTGAAAAACTGGGTATAGATGAGGATGACTCAGCTTATTTTGTTTTTACAGATACTATAAATAATATGGCTTACAAAACTGGAAACGGAAGTATAAACATCTTAATGAAAGATGGAAGTTTGAAGGATATTGCAACGGCATCAGACAATTCTAACCTCGAAGCTTTATCAAAAACCGTTACCAAAAACATATTATGTTACACAAAAGTTTAGAACATTTAGATTAATAGTTAATTAACAATTTGTTCATTTAATAATATCAGTTAATTTTGGAAGATGCAATTTAGTGCAAAAGAGATCGGCTTATTACTTAATGGAACTGTGGAGGGGAACTCAGAAGTAAAAGTTTTTCAGTTGGCAAAAATAGAGGATGCAAAAGAAGGCTCTTTGTCTTTTCTGGCAAATCGTAAATATGAGGCTTTCCTTTATACCACTCAAGCTTCTGTGGTAATAGTAAACGATGATTTATTAATAGATAAAGCAATAAGCCCAACTATTATTAGGGTTAAAGATGCTTACAGTAGTTTTTCTATCCTATTAGAGAAATATAATTCTATCAAATTACATAAAGAAGGTATTGAGCAACCTAGCTTTATTCATCCTGATGCAAAAATCGGCAAAAACGTGTACATAGGTGCTTTTGCGTACATTGGTGCTGGCGCTGTGATTGGTGACCAAAGTAAAATTTTTCCACAGTGTTATATTGGTGATGAAGTTAAAATTGGCAATAACACCTCCATCCAATCAGGTGTCAAAATATATCACGATTGTGTTTTAGGAAATAATGTTACTGTTCACTCGGGTGCAGTAATTGGTGGTGATGGGTTTGGTTTTGCACCACAAGCTAATGGCGCTTATTCAAAAGTAAGTCAAATTGGAAACGTTGTGATAGAGGACGATGTAGAAGTCGGAGCAAATACCTGTATTGATAGAGCAACAATGGGCTCAACACTCATAAAAAAAGGAGTTAAATTAGATAACCTAATCCAAATCGCCCACAATGCAGAAATTGGGCAACATACAGTAATTGCATCTCAAACTGGAATTTCTGGTAGTGCGAAAATTGGCGATAGCAGCATAATTGGCGGACAAGTAGGTATAGTAGGTCACATTACTTTAGCAAAAGGAACTCAAATTCAAGCAAAGTCTGGCATTAACAAATCTATAGAAGAAGAAGGTAAAAAATGGGGCGGTGCGCCAGCAACTAGCTTTCATAGTTATATGAAGTCGCAAGTTATTATCCAAAGATTGCCAGAAATGGAGCGCAAGATAGAAGAACTTCAAAAAGCTTTAAATGCACTTCAACAAAAAATATCCTAACAAAATTCAATTTAAAAATGAGTCTTAACCAAAAGCAAAGAACAATTAATTCAGAGATTAGTGTAACTGGAGTTGGTTTGCATACAGGAAATAAAGTAACCTTAACTTTTAAACCTGCCCCAGAAAATCATGGTTATAAGTTTAAAAGAATTGATTTACCGGGGCAGCCAATTATTGATGCGGATGTAGATAATGTTTCTGATACTTCTAGAAGCACAACTTTAACACAAAATGGAGCAAGCGTAAGTACAACTGAACATGTCTTAGCTGCATTAGTGGGTTGTGAGATCGATAATGTGATGATAGAATTAGACGCTTTAGAAGTTCCAATTTTAGATGGAAGCGCTATCGAGTTTGTAAAGGCTTTAGATAGTGCGGGTAGTAAAAAGCAAGATGCGGAAAGAGAATATTACAGCATTCCACACAATATTCATTATTCAGAAGAAGATAGAAAAGTAGAAATGGTAGCCATGCCTTTGGATGACTACCGCTTTACCTGCATGGTTGATTATAACTCTCCGGTTTTAGGCAGTCAACACGCTACCATCACCTCTATTACAGAGTTTAAAGAAGAAATTGCGCAATGTAGAACTTTTGTGTTTTTACACGAGTTGGAAATGTTGTTAAAACATAATTTAATAAAAGGCGGAGACATCAATAATGCCATTGTAATTGTTGACCATGAAATTGGAGATCAGGAATTAAAAGATCTAGCTAAAGCTTTTAACCGAGAAGAGATAAAGGTGGCTAGAGAGGGTATTTTAAATAATATCGAATTGAGATACCAAAATGAACCCGCTCGTCATAAATTGTTGGATATGATTGGAGATTTAGCATTAATTGGTACTCCTATAAAAGGCCACATTATGGCTGCTCGTCCGGGTCATTCGGCGAATGTGGCTTTCGCTAAAAAAATTAAAGCAGCCATAAAAAAAGATAAAAAGAAGAAAATTCAGCATTTATATGATCCCACGGCAAAACCTCTTTATGATATTGTTGATATCATGAATATTTTACCACACCGTCAACCATTTTTATTTATCGACAAAATTTTAGAACTAACTAAAACTTATGTTGTTGGTGTTAAAAATGTCACCATTAACGAAGAGTTTTTTAAAGGTCATTTTCCAGGTGCGCCAGTGATGCCTGGAGTGGTGCAAATCGAGGCCATGGCACAAACAGGAGGTATCTTAGTGTTAAGTACTGTTCCTGACCCAAGCAATTACCTTACTTATTTTTTAAAAATAGATAAAGTGCGTTTTAGGGCACAAGTTTTACCGGGAGATACGATTATCTTTAGATGCGATTTAATGGAGCCTATTAGAAGAGGAATTGCACAAATGAAGGGTGTTGGAATGGTTGGAGATAAAGTAGTAATGGAGGCAGAAATGATGGCGCAAATAACAAGATATAAAGAAACTGAAACACCAGCATGATACAACCACTAGCATATATACATCCACAAGCAAAAATTGCAAATAGCGTAGTAATTGATCCGTTTGCTGTTATCCATAAAGATGTAGTAATTGGTGAGGGCACATGGATTGGTTCTAGCGTGACCATTATGGATGGTGCTAGAATTGGTAAAAATTGTCGCATTTTTCCTGGTGCAGTTATATCTGCAATTCCACAAGATTTAAAATATGCTGGCGAGGAAACCACCGCTGTTATTGGAGATAATACAACCATTAGAGAGTATGTAACTATCAACCGAGGCACCAATGACAGATGGGAAACAAAAATTGGAAACAATTGTCTTTTAATGGCTTATTGCCACGTTGCACATGATTGTGAAGTGGGTGATAATTGTATATTCTCAAATAATACCACCCTTGCCGGGCATATTACTATTGGTGATAATGTTGTTTTGGCAGGAATGGTAGCTATACACCAATTTTGCAAGGTAGGTTCTTACTCTTTTGTAACTGGTGGCTCTTTGGTTAGAAAAGATATTCCTCCTTACGTTAAAGTCGCTAGGGAACCTCTTTCTTATGCAGGTATTAATTCTGTGGGTATGCGAAGAAGAGGGTTTACCCCAGAAAAAATTAATGAAATTCAGGAAATTTATAGGGTGCTTTTTGTAAAACACAACAACGTTACTAAAGCTTTAGATATTATAGAGGCCGATTTTCAACCTACAGAAGAACGTGATGAAATTATTAACTTTATCCGTAATTCTAATCGAGGAGTAATGAGAAGCTTCGGTAATTCCTGATCTAAACTTATTAATGAAAATTATACTGGAGCAAATCAGCAGAAGATTCAATCGAGAATGGATTTTCAAAAATATTGATTACTCCTTTGATGCAGGAAAATCTTATGCCATCTTGGGTATTAACGGTTCTGGGAAATCCACTTTATTACAAGTAATATCAGGCTCTCTATCTCCTTCATCCGGTCAATTAATTTATCAATTAGAAGGAAAAGAAATACCTGTTGAACAGGTTTTTAAACACCTGAGTATTGCTGCTCCTTATCTTGAGCTAATCGAAGAATTCACACTTTTTGAAATATTAGATTTTCATTTTCAGTTCAAAGTAAGATTAAATAATCTCGCTAACGAACAATTGATTAAACTTTTGGATATGGAAAATAGCGCTACAAAACAAATCAAGTACTTTTCTTCCGGCATGAAACAACGCGTGAAACTAGTTTTAGCTTTATGTTCTGATACTCCAATTCTTTTGTTAGACGAGCCCACATCGAACTTAGACGAGCAGGGAATAGAATGGTACATAAGCCTAATCAATCAATTTGCAAATAATCGTTTAGTAATTGTTTGCTCAAATCAAGCGCATGAATATGAATTTTGTGACTATCAATTAAAACTTTCTAATTTTAAAAATTGAAACCTCACCTTTATTTAACGCTGATTATCAATCGATAATATAACCTTTAATTACTTTCATTACTGTTTCTCATTAAATATATTCTATCCTTAACTTGGTTTTAATTATCCTTTATAGAT
>JAHJVW010000118.1 GCA_018828585.1 Bacteroidota bacterium | reverse complement strand
TCTTCTTTGAAAACTCTACCCGCACCAAATTATCCTTCGAATTAGCACAAAAAAGATTGTCGGCAGATGTGGTTAATTTTGCCGCCTCCAGCTCATCAGTCAGCAAAGGAGAAACCTTAATTGATACGGTTAACAATATTTTAGCCATGAAAGTGGATATGGTGGTGATGCGTCACCCCTACCCAGGAGCAGGTGTTTTCCTGAGTAAACACATCAATGCTAACATCATCAATGCAGGAGATGGCGCTCATGAACATCCTACTCAGGCTTTATTAGACGCTTTCTCTATCCAAGAAAAGTTGGGTGGAATTACCGGTAAAAAAGTGGTGATTGTGGGTGATGTTTTACACTCTAGAGTGGCTTTATCAAACATCCTTTGCCTGCAAAAATTGGGTGCCGAAGTGATGGTTTGCGGGCCAACAACTTTAATTCCTAAATACATTGGCACCTTAGGGGTAAAAGTAGAACACAATTTAATGAAAGCCTTAAACTGGTGTGATGTGGCTAACATGTTGCGCATTCAATTAGAAAGACAAGACATCAAATACTTTCCATCATTAAGAGAATATACGATGATGTATGGTTTAAATAAAAAAATACTCAACTCTTTAGATAAAGAAATCGTGGTGATGCATCCAGGGCCAATTAACCGAGGAGTAGAAATAACCAGCGATGTCGCTGATAGTAAGCAATCTATCATTTTAGATCAGGTAGAGAATGGCGTTGCTGTAAGAATGGCGGTACTCTATCTTTTGGCTAGCCAAAAATCCTAAGCTTAAAAATTCCCTAAAAATTCATCATCTTAACAATGAATGGCGCTAATTTTGCGTTTAAAAAAAAGTTTATTAACAGGTGTTAGTTAAATAATAATTAATAGCCTATCACAAGCCTTAAATTTGAATAACCGATTTTAGCTCAATTATGTTCAGAAAAATCCAATTATCTCTCGCTTTCCTACTCTTATTCAAAATATCTTCGGCACAAGTTCCTGCTTATTTCGATATCAATACTAAATATAAAAGTGCTTTAGAACTGGTAGATCATGAAAAGTATGCTGCAGCCTCTTCCCTATTTTATGAGGTCGAAAAAACCAAAGCCATCGCCAATACAAATCAAGATAATAATGCCGCTATCTCGCAGATTAAAATAAACAGCGAATATTATAGAGCCTATTGTGCTTTAGAATTAGAGAATGATGATGCAGAACAGCTTTTTAAGAAATTTATCAAACACCATCCAGAAAATCCAAGAGCCAAACAAGCCTATTTTCAGGTAGGAAGGTATTATTTCAAAAAAGAGCAGTATAGCGAAGCATTGGCATGGTTTACTCAGGTAAGCGCCATTGATTTAACTGGTAAAGAGGATATAGAATACAAATTCAAAACGGCTTATGCTCACTTTGAAACTGGTGATTTACAAAGCGCTAAACCACTTTTTGGTTTAATAAAAGACAATCCGTCTATCTATTCAGAGCGGGCGACTTATTATTACGCCTTCATTTCTTATCAGGATAAAGATTATAAAACCGCACTCACAAACTTCGAGAAATTAAAGGGTTCTAAAACTTACGAGGCTAGCTATCCATATTATATTTCTGCAGTTTATTTCATGGATAAAAGATATGATGATGTGATTGCTTACACCATTCCAATTATTGAAACTACTAAACAATTGAACGAAACAGAATTGCTTAGAATAGTTGCAGCTTCTTACTTCGCTAAAGCAGATTACACCAATTCCATCAAATACTATGAGCGTTTTATGGATCGCGATCGCGGGAAAACGCAGAACAATCAGGATAGCTATCAAATTGGATATACTTATTATAAGCTAAAAAAATATAACCAATCGATTGAGCAATTGGGAAAACTCATTAAAGATGAAAAAGAATACAGTCAGTTTGGTTTATACACTTTAGCGGATGATTACCTAACCACTAAAAATAAACAAAGCGCTAGAAATGCTTTTCAGGTAAGCTCTAAATTGAATTTTGATAAGCAACTCGAAGAAGACGCTTTATTTAATTTCGCTAAGCTTTCTTACGAGTTAGAGTTTCATAATATTGCTTTAGATGCAATTCAGAGTTATTTAAAAAAATACCCTTACTCTGAAAAGTTAAACGAAGCCAAGACTTTATTAGCCAAAACTTTATTAAGTACCAAGAATTACAAAGACGCCATTGACGTTTTAGAGGGAATCGACAATAAAACGCCTGATGCGAAAGAAGCTTATGAAAAAGTGACTTACTATCGTGGTTTAGAATTTTATAACGAAAGGGCTTTTGAAAATGCTATAGGTGTATTTTTAAGATCAAACAAATACCCTATTGACCCAGAAATTTATGCTTTAGCAACCTATTGGTGTGCTGAAGCCATGTATGAGGTGAGAAAGTATAGTGAGTCTGTTAATTACTTCGAGAATTTCCTTTCGATGCCGGCAGCAAAGAAAACGGATTTATACAATTACGCTAATTACGCATTAGGCTATGCCGCTTTAGAGGGAGAAAATTATCCAAAAGCAGCAACTTATTTAGCCAGATTTTTAAATGGCAGCGAAAGAGATCCTAAGACCATTCAAGATGCTACCTTAAGGTTAGCTGATGCTTATTTCGGCGCTAAGAATTACGGGAGTGCAATGGCCTATTATAACAGAATCATTGATCAAGGATCTACCAGCAAAGATTATGCGCTTTTTCAGCGAGGAATTATACAAGGTTTACAAAATCAGCCTGAAGCTAAAATTGCTACGCTACAATCTTTATTGAGTCAGTTTCCAACCTCTAATTATGCAGATGATGCAGGTTTCGAAACGGCTTACACATATTTCCTGATTGGTCAAGGAGAAAAAGCACAAATAGATTTAAGTGCCTTTGTAGAGAAATACCCAAGAAGCTCTTACATCCCAAGGGCATTGGTCACTATTGGTTTAGTCTATTACGACCAGAAAAATGATGATGAAGCTTTAGTGACTTTCAAAAAGGTAGTAGCTGATTATAAATCAACAGATGAAGCACAACAAGCTTTGAAATTGATTCAGAAGATTTACCTCGATAAAGGGAATGCAACTGAGTTTATTAATTATGCAAATACTACATCTATTGGAAATTACACCTCTGCTGAGCAAGACAATATCATGTTTCAGGCGGCAAACAACCTTTATTTAAGAGGAAACTGGGATGGAGCAGTGGAAGCAGTAAATGCTTATTTTGATAAATTTCCTAAGGCTATCCAAGATAAACAGGCCAAATTCATCAGGGCCGAGAGTTATAAAAACTTAGGTAAGTATGCTCCTGCAATCCTAGATTATGAGTATATCTTAAACGATTGGACCAGTGAGTATACCGAAAAAGCGCTGATTAGCATTTCTAAAATCTACCTCAATAATAAGCAGTACAACGAAGCAATCGTACACTTGAAAAAGTTAGAAATAGCATCGGAATATAAAGCAAACTACAGTTTTGCCATCAACAATTTAATGGTGGCTTATGCCGGAATTGGCGTACCTGACCAAACTTTAAAATATGTTGATTTGGTAAAAAACTACGAAAAATCCTCTGAAGAGGATAGAAACAAGGCTGGTTTATATGCAGGCAAGGCTTATTTGATAATGGGTGATGTTGACAAAGCAAAAAAACAATTCGAAGACGTAGTAAAAGCAACAAAATCTATCGCTGGCGCTGAAGCTTTATACAATATAGCCGAAATCCAATATCTTAAAAAGGATTATAAAACTTCACAGAAAACTTGTTTTGACTTAACCAAAACAATGCCCAATTACGATTATTGGAATGCTAAAGCCTTTATTTTACTAGCTGATAATTATGCTGCTTTGAAAGATAATGTACAGGCAATTGCTACCTTAAAAAGTATTATAGATAATTATGCAGGCGATGATGACATCTTAACCATCGCTAAACAAAAATTAGATAAACTGAATAGTAAATAAGAACATGACCAAAAAATATCATATAGCCACTGCTCTTTTTTTAAGCTGCTCTTTTGCTTTAAGTTTATCGGCGAATGCCCAAACGACACCCATAAAAAAAGATACGACTAGAAATGCCGTTACCGAAGAGATTGAAGTCGTTAGATCTTATAAACCTGTTTTGGCTGACGCGGTAAAAATCAGACGTAGTCCTAATTTAAACGATACCCAACCTTTTAATCCGAAGGTAACTTATGATTTACTGGATAAAAGATTAGAATTAAACAGCGGGATAAGAGAGTTAGAAGCACAAAAATTAGCGCTTGAAAAAGTAGCTCAATTGCAAAATAACTTTGCTAAAATAGGATTTGGGAATTTAGGAACCACTTTTGGTCAGCTAAATATAGCTACCGGACAAGACCAAGCTTTACAAGCAGGTTTTAATCTTACTCATTTAGCCATGAGTGGTAAATTGAATGCACAAAAAATAAGTAAGCAGGAAATAAGTGGTTATGGGCGAAGTATTGGTGACCATATCATCTTGGAAGGTAAGCTAGGCTATAACCGTTTTGGAACCTATTTTTATGGTCAAGATCCTAATGGTTCATTTGCGAATGCTTCTCCAGAGCAGCAAAAATTTGGAACTTTTGAAGGCGAAGGGATTTTGTTTAATCGTGTAGATGCTGATGATGAAACCAGCTTTACTTATGCTGCGAAAATCGGAGCCTCTATATTCAATAATGCTTTCTCAGCGAAAGAAAATAACTTCAACTTATCTGGTGGTATTGGTAAGGGATTAGATAAAATCAAAGTTGGTGCAAATGGTATTGTTGATTTTACCAGTAGTAAAGATTTGAAATACAGCTTCAGCAATAACTTGTTCAAAGTAAATCCTTATATACAATTAAATACAGACCTTTTGAGATTTACAGCTGGTGTTAATTATGTCAATGAATTTGGCTCAAACCAAAGAATCCATTTTTTCCCTGCTGCCAGTTTAGATTTTATGTTGATTAAAAACTATTTAACGCTGTTCGGTAGTTTTGGTGGCGACATCAACAAGAATACCATTAAAGGTTTTGCATCCGAAAATCCTTATCTTAATGAGCAGATTCAATTAAGAAATACAGTTAATAAATTTAATGCTGCTGGTGGAATAAGAGGGACTTTTGCAGCCAACATTGGCTTTAAAGCCATGGTGTCTTATCAAACATTAGAAGATTATTCCTATTACCTAAATAATCAAGTGAAAAATAATCAACTTGGTCAGCCTCAAAAATTTGATATCGCCTATTTTAATGGTAACATGAATGTTTTAGGATTTGATGGAGAATTGAACATTAACTTTACAGACGCCTTTACTTTAGATAGTAAAATAAATTTAAAACAATACAATAATAGTGTCGAGCCCTATGCTTGGTTACACCCTACCTTCACGCTTTCTTCAAACGCATCATTTAAAATTGGTGATAAAATTAAATTAAATGGGGACGTCTATTTTCAAGGCGATACCAAAGCTAAGATATTATTGATTTCCGCAATAAATCCAAACCAGCCGGATTATACAGTGAAATCAATAAAGGCTTTTGCCGATATTAGTGCAGGTATTGAATATCAATACAATAAAAAGATTAGTGGATTTTTTAGAGTAAACAATATTTTAGGAAACGAATATTATAAATATCCTTACTACCCTAATTATGGAATTAATATATTAGGCGGATTGAGTTACGGTTTTTAGTTTTTCATTTTTTCGCCTCCATCTATTAAAAAAAGTATTTTTACACCTCTATGGATATATCACCTTATTTCGCCGAAATGATTGCTCAAAAAGATCAGGTAATTGTACCTGGATTGGGCAAGTTTTTCAAAAAGCGATCAGAAGGTTATTATGATGCGGAAACTAAGACTTTCTATCCACCATCAGGCAAGATTGATTTTTCTAGCGAATATATGCATGATGATAGATTGGTTCAGCATATCAGTCAAAAAGGTAATATTTCCTTAACATCTGCCTATAGCGCATTAGATGAATATGTGAGGGATTTAAAAAACATCTTAAAAGGGAGTCCAGTTGTCTTAGAGGGAATTGGTAAACTCCAAATGGTAGATGAAAAAATATCTTTAGAAACAGACGATAATCCAAATTTAAATAAAGCATTCTTTGGTTTACCCACTATTGATATAGAAGCAGCCAGTTTCCAAGGAAATGATAATGAACAGTATAGTTTAGCGCAGCAAGCTTTAAATACCGCGGTCGTAGATGATGAGGACGACTTCGAAAAGGCGCATAAAAAAAGTAATCTTTTAAAGATTTTATTATTATTTATAGCTTTTACAATGATAAGCGTTTTGATTGCGCTTTATTCCATCAGACCAGACCTATATCAAAATATTGCAAAATATTTTAGAAAAGAGTCTCCAGTTGAAGCAAAATCTACAGATGATAAAAGCCTTAAAACTGCTGATTCTATTTATAATTCAAAACTATCTACAGAAGAAAAACTCAAAAATATGGGCTTTGATGTAGAAAAAGTTCGGGACTCTACCGATGTAGCGATAGATCAAAATAATGTACCAAATACCAATAATATCCGTTACGAAATTATCATTGGACAATATCCAAAACAAGAACAGGCGGAAGAGCGAGTGAAACAATTAAAAAGTTATGGAATTAATTCCTATGTGGTTACAGATGCCGACGGACCATTAGTTAAAATAAGTGCTGGAGCTTTTTACGATGAAACTGAAGCCAAGAGAGAATTAAAAAGAATACAAGAAGATTTAAACCCTCAGGCTTTTATTAAGCCTATTAAAAACTTAAAATAAGAATATGTTCTTACAAGACACAAGTGCTTTACAGCCTATAATAGATACTGCAACAAATACCATCCAAGCTTTGCAAGCAACAAAAGAACAGGAATTAAGTCTCTTTGAATTGATGACAAAAGGGGGTTGGGTGATGATCCCACTTGCTATTTTAGCTTTATTAGGTTTGATTATTTTCTTCGAAAGATATTTTACCATTCGTAAAGCCAGCAAAGACGAATCACAATTGACCATGCAAGTTCGCTCCAGTATCAAAACCGGAAACTTAGATTCGGCAGTTGCAATTTGTAAAAGTAGCAATACCCCTTTAGGCCGAATGTTACAGAAAGGTTTATTAAGAATTGGTCGCCCCATTAAAGACATTGAAGGTGCTATAGAAAACGTTGGAAAGTTAGAGGTTTCTAAGCTAGAAAAGAATATCAGCATCTTAGGTGTTATTGCTGGTATTGCGCCTATGCTGGGTTTCGTAGGAACAATTATCGGCGTAATCACTATTTTCCATGATGTATCTGTAAAAGGAGTCATTGAAATTGGCACTATTTCAGGAGGTTTATACATCAAGATGATTTCATCAGCAACAGGCTTGATCATTGGTATTGTTGCCTACATCCTGTATCATATTTTAAATGGAATGGTAGATAGGGTAGTTTTAAAAATGGAAACCGACTCTATAGAATTTATTGATTTATTAGAAGAACCAGGACGATGAATTTAAGGAAAAAATCAAGACCACATGTAGAGGTACATACCTCGGCTTTGAACGATATCATGTTCTTCCTGCTCTTATTTTTTCTATTGGCATCTGCAGTGGTGAACCCTAATGTGGTGAAATTATTTCTACCACGTTCCAATTCAGGGCAAGCATCGCCGCAAAAAACCATTAATGTTTCTATCACTAAAGATTTGAAATATTATGTAGAGAAAGAGCAAGTGCCATTTGAAGCTTTGGAACAAAAAATTATCCCCTATCAGCAAGCAAATCCCGATTTAACGATTTTGCTATATGCAGATAATACCATTGCTATTCAGAACATCGTTAGTTTAACAGATATCGCTAATCGATTAAAAGTTAAATTAGTTTTAGCCACTGAACCCAAAAAATGATCGGTATTTTAAAAAATAACCCAGATAATAACTACCCAAAAGCGATTGCCGTTTCTGTTGCGATTGTGATTGGCTTTTTGTTGCTGAGTATTTTTTATATCGTCAGCAGATCAAAGCCTGCAGAGGAAGTGGGCATTGGAGGTATTATTGTGAACTACGGCACTGCTGATCAAGGCATGGGAACTGATTACATGAACGTGGAAGAACCTTCAATGGATCCGAATGCCAATGGAAAAACTCCTGATAAAATTATACCCAATCAGGCGGTAACCCCAAATTCTCAGGCAGTAAGTAGTGATAACAATATCGTGACTTCAGATAATTCTGACGCAGTAAGTATAAATACAAAAAAAACGTCAACCAATACCGTACCTACCCAAAAAGTTGAAGAAAAACCTAAAGCACCCACTATTAATCAGGATGCTTTATTTAAAGGGAATAAAAATTCTGGTACAGGACAAGGCGATGGAAATGGAAATGTTGCTGGCAACCAAGGCAAACCAGAAGGAGACCCCTTAAGTGATAATTACAATGGAACAGGTTCTGGAAATGGTGGAGTAGCGCTTACGCTAGCTAGTCGTAGATTTATAAATTTACCTTCCATTAAAGATAATGGACAAAAATCTGGTAAAGTTGTAGTGGAAATAAGAGTGGATAAAAACGGCATTGTCACCAGTGCCAAAGCTGGAGCAAGGGGAACTACCTTAAGCGATGCCACATTGTGGGATAAATGTGAAACCGCAGCATTAGGTTCTCGTTTCAATACTTTAGAATCTGCTCCAGATACACAAATTGGAACAATTGTTTTTAACTTTAAGGTGAAATAGCACTCAATAAATTTCACAATTGGACTATCAGCAAACCCTCGATTATCTTTATGAAAAACTCCCCATGTTTACCAGAGTGGGTATTTCTGCTTATAAAACAGATTTAGACAATACGATTAAGTTTTGTGCGCATTTAAATCATCCTGAGAAAAAATTTAAATCTATTCATATTGCAGGCACCAATGGCAAAGGTTCAACCTCGCACATGCTAGCGGCAATTTTACAAAAAGGTGGTTACAAAACTGGCTTATATACTTCTCCCCATTTAAAAGATTTTAGAGAAAGAATTAGAATCAACGGAGAAATGATTTCTGAAAATGAAGTCATTGATTTTGTATCCGATAATCAGGATTTTATTGAATCACTTTCCCCTTCCTTTTTTGAAGCAACCGTTGCTTTAGCTTTCGATCATTTCGCGAAACATCAAGTTGATATTGCGGTGATTGAGGTGGGTTTGGGTGGCAGGTTAGATTCGACCAATGTGATTACTCCTGAGCTTTCTGTGATTACTAACATCAGTTATGATCACATGAATTTGTTAGGAAATACATTACCTGAAATCGCTGCTGAAAAAGCAGGAATTATCAAAAGAAACATCCCGGTTGTCATTGGTGAATTACAAGAAGATATTGTAGGGGTTTTTTTAACAAAAGCTCAGGAACAAAATAGTAAAATTAGGTTTGCATCAAACGATTGGGAAATTATTCAAAATGAAATAGTTGGTAAAGAAAGAAAAATTAAGATTAAAAAACAGAAGCAGACGTTTGATTTAAGCCTTGATTTATTAGGAACATATCAATTAAAAAATATTAGAACGGTATTATCAGCTATTACTGAATTAAATCAATTGGGCTATAAAATTCCTTTAGAAGCTATTTCATCGGCTTTAAGCCAAGTGAAAAATCTAACTGGTTTAATGGGGCGTTGGCAAACTTTATCAGAAAAACCATTCATCATTTGTGATACTGGGCATAATGAGGACGGCATAAAAGAAGTTTTACAAAATATAAATTCCACTCCACATCTAAACCTTTTAATGGTTATTGGAATGGTAAAAGATAAGGACATCAGTAAAATACTTTCTCTATTACCTAAAAATGCCACTTATTATTTTTGTGCACCCATTTTAGAAAGAGCCAAACCTGCAAAAGAATTAGAAACTGAAGCTGCATATTTTGGTTTAAAAGGTGAATCATTTTCATCTGTATTAGCCGCATTAAATGCTGCCAAACAACATGCAAAACCAGAAGATTTAATATTTGTTGGAGGAAGTACTTTTGTTGTTGCAGAAGTAATTTGAACTATTACCTGATTATACTTAAATTTAAAAATGAAATTATACTTCATCCTACTTCTTTTTATCGGTAGTCAAAGTTTAAAAGCCCAAGACACCACAAAAATTCCGCAAACAACTAGAGATAGCATCAGCTATGCGGGATTTCCTGTGACTGTTTACAACCAGACGCTCTTTTATGTCAAAAATAATTTAGGGCCACTTTCCGCAAAAGACAGAGCAAATATTGCTACTGAAAAAATCACTATCCTCGAAAAAGATCTTCTTACAAAAACAGATTCTATTCGAGTTGATTCTACTGGAGGTAACACTAATATTATTTATAAAGATTTAATTATTGTTTCCATAACACCTGAAGATGCAAAAATCAATAACTTACCATCTTTTCAATTAGCTACAAATTATAAGAAAGCCATTGTTAGGGTAATTAATCAATATCGAACAGAAAACAATGTTGTAGAGATTAGTAAAAGAGTGGGCCTTGGCTTATTGATTTTACTAATTCTAGCTATACTCATTTTTTACCTCAACCGATATTTTAATCGATTTAAAGAATGGTTAAGTGAGCGACTAGACCCTAAAATCTCGAGTTTTAAAATAAAGTCTTATGAGCTCTTAAGCAAAGAAAGAGCGATGTTTTTCTTACGGCGAAGCATCAATGTTTTTAAATATTTTACTATCACTCTGAGTATCTATATTGCACTACCACTCATCTTTAGGCTTTTTCCATGGACAAAAAATTGGAGTGATGCACTTATTGACTTTATATTAAAACCCTTAAAAGACATTTTTAGTGGCATTATTGCATTTATACCTAACCTTATTGCAATCATTGTTATTGTATTGGTGTTTAAATATATACTTAAAGGCATTAAGTTTTTAGCGGCTGAAGTTGAAATTGGAAAACTAAAGCTAAGTGGTTTTTATCCCGAATGGGCAAAACCAACTTACAATATTGTAAAGTTTGTTTTATATGCATTCATGCTCGTGGTCATCTGGCCATTCTTACCAGGTAGTGATACTCAAGTATTTAAAGGTGTATCAGTATTTTTAGGAGTACTATTATCTTTTGGTTCTTCTTCCACTATTGGAAATATGGTGGCTGGCTTGGTGATTACTTATATGCGACCATTTAGACTAAATGACCGGGTTAAAATTGGAGATATAGTGGGAGACGTGATTGAAAAATCTTTATTGGTTACACGTATCAGGACAATTAAAAACGAAATTATCACCATTCCAAATGGATCTGTTTTAGCCGGAAACACCATCAACTATTCTATTATGGCAAAAAAAGAAGGCTGTATTTTACATACAACCATTACTATTGGCTATGATGCTCCATGGAGAAAAATCCATAAATTATTAATTGACGCAGCTATGGTTACAGAAGGAATTAATAGCAAGTTAAAAAAGCCATTTGTATTGCAAACTAGTTTAGATGATTGGTATGTTTCCTACCAAATTAACGCGTATACCAATCAGCCCGAAAAGTCGGCTTTGATTTATTCAAACCTTCATCAAAATATTCAAGATAAGTTTAACGAAGCAGGTATAGAAATAATGTCTGCTCATTACCAAACCATCAGAGATGGAAATCAAATTACCATTCCTGATGATTATTTACCAAAAGATTATAAAGCTCCTAGCTTTAATATTAAAAAAGACGGGGCCAAATAAATATTATTTAGAATGACAAATAACGATATTCTTAGACGCTTACGGTATACTTTTGAACTGAATGATCAACATGTAATAGATTTATTTGCCTCGGGTGGGGAAGAGGTTACTAGAGCCCAAATTAGCGATTGGCTTAAGAAAGATGACGATCCAGAATATAAAGCTATTTATGATAAAGATTTTGCCGCTTTTTTAAATGGATTTATCAACGTAAAAAGAGGACAAAAAGAAGGTGAACAGCCAAAGGCAGAGAAAAAATTGAACAACAATATTGTCTTTAGGAAATTGAAGATTGCTTTGGCTTTAAAGGATGAAGATATTACTGAAATCTTAGATTTAGTAAATTTTAGAATCAGCAAACATGAGTTGAGCGCTTTCTTTCGTAATCCAACCCAAAATCAATATCGCCCTTGTAAAGATCAGATCCTGAGGAATTTTATACATGGTTTACAAGTTAAATATCACGATAAATAAACCCGTATAAAAGAAATGGCTAAAAAATCAATTGCCTTAAAAATTCGTAAAACTCACCGTTATTTAGGTCTGTTTATTGGTATTCAGTTCATCATGTGGACCGTAAGTGGGCTCTATTTTAGCTGGAGTAACATTAATGAAATACATGGCGATCAGTTTAGAAAACAAAAGCCAAACCTTACCTCCTTTAACCAACTCATAAGCCCTTCGCAATTAGAAAACAAACCAGCCATTCAATCTATTGAATTAAAAGAAATCAATCATCAACCTTATTATTGGGTAAATAAAAAAACTTTGTATAATGCCCTTAATGGAGATGTAAAAGGTGTAATTTCTGAACAGGAAGCTCTCTTTGTGGCTCAAAAGTATATGAAAGATGAGCTAAAAGTGAAGAATATAAAGTTAATTACTCAAGTAGATGCTCATCACGAATACAGAGAAAAACTTTTACCTGCTTATGTAATCTCCTATCACGATAACGAAGCCGTTAAAGCTTATGTATCAGCAAATGATGGTACATTCCAAACCATAAGGCACCGAAGCTGGCGTTGGTTTGACTTTTTATGGATGACACATACCATGGATTATGAGGGAAGAGACAACATGAATAATTTCTTACTCAGATCCTTTTCTCTTCTTGGTTTGATTACCGTTTTAAGTGGTTTCTTGCTTTGGTACATTTCATCGCCTTCAATTAGAAAATTAAAGAAATTATTTTTTAAGAGATGAGGAAGAAATTATTTTTTTTACTTTTTTTAATTGTTACTTCTTTGGTTGGCTTTTCGCAAAATAAGCCCGCTTATGTTATTTATAATGCAAAAGGAAAACAGGTTGGCTACCAAAAAATGATAGCCGATTTAGCAAAAAAAGACATCATACTTTTCGGAGAATCGCATAACAACCCTATTTCACATTGGTTAGAATATGAAGTTACCGCCGACTTAGCCAAACAAAAACCGATGGTTTTAGGAGCCGAGATGATGGAAGCAGATAATCAGGAGGCGGTAGATAAATATTTGAAAGGTGAAATTGACGAAGAACAATTACCAAAAGAAGCCAGATTATGGCCGAATTACGCCACTGATTATGCCCCGCTTTTAAACTTTGCCAAGGAAAATAAACTTGTTTTTATTGCTACCAATATTCCAAGAAAATATGCTTCTTTGGTTTTTAAGAATGATTTTCAAGCTTTAGATAGTTTAAGTGAAAAAGAAAAAAGTTGGATAGCTCCCCTACCCATTAAATTTGATCCTGATTTACCCACCTACCAAAATATTTCTAAAATGATGGGAGAACACGGTAGTCCGCTTTTAGTGAAAGCTCAAGCTATAAAAGATGCGACAATGGCTTATTTTATTTTGAAAAATTATAAAGACGGATCTGGTTTTATCCATTTTAATGGCTCTTACCATTCAGATGATTATGAGGGGATTTTATGGTACTTAAAACAAGCAAAACCTGATTTAAAATATGGAACAATTTCTACAGTTTCGCAGGATGATAACAGCAAACTGGATAAAGAAAACCTAAATAAAGCTGACTATATTATTTGTGTGGATGCTAAAATGACAACCACTTATTGATTTAATGGGTATTTGCAGTATTTGACTCAACGCTATTCTAACCATCCATAAAACCATGTTTCATATCAGACCAGTTAGCAGTCAATAAAAACATTCCCAATAAAAAACTTGACTTCTCTATTTTGTGTAATTGAAATTCTTTTTCATAGTCGATTAAGATTTGTAAAATAAAATTACAGCTACTTTGACTTATATCAAAATTATTCTTTGAAATCTAAAAGCGGGGGTATTATAAAACACTCTTTATCCCCCGCTTTTCAATTTCCTTTTATTTATTCTCGAATCTAAAAACACCTCCTAATTTCTCATCAGAATTAAAAGAGACCTTTAAATCGTTGATGATTCCTGTTTCGAGACTATAAACCCAACCGTGAACATGCAGCTCTTGCCCACTTTTCCAGGCATTTTGAATGGTACTGGTTTTACAAAGATTGTAAACATTTTCGTTCACGTTCAATTCTACCAATCTTTTGCCCCTTTCTGCTTCGTCTTCTATGGAATCAAGCTCATTGGAATAAGTTCGATAAACATCTTTAATATGACGTAACCAATTATCAATTAAACCAAATTGTTTATGACTCATAGCTGCTAAAACGCCACCACAACCGTAATGGCCGCACACTATCACATGCTTCACCCTTAAAACTGCTACAGCATAATCCAAAACACTTAACATGTTCATATCGGTATGAATCACCATATTAGCAATATTACGATGCACAAAAATATCACCTGGATTGGTGCCCGTAATTTGGTTAGCTGGTACTCTACTATCGGCACAACCAATCCATAAAATTGGAGGGCTTTGCCCTTGCGAAAGCTTCTTAAAATATTCAGGATCTTCATCCAATGTATCTCTAACCCATTCCTTATTCCATTTCAAAAGATCTTCGTAATTAAATTTATCTAAATCATGACCGACAGAAATATTTTTTGTTCCTCTCTTTTCCATTGATTGATTTTTATCTCTATTTTCCATTTTAAACAGTTTCGTTAGTTTTTAAATCCAGTTCTTTCAATTTTGGCAACTCATATTTTGGATGAATATTGATGAGTTCGACTTGTATATCTTTTGTATGGGCATGATTGTAAAAATCATTAATAGTATCTAATACATCTTTATCAATAAATAAAGATTGAGTACCATCTATAATCACTTTATTGTCTTTTGGTATATGAGTTAACATATATTGAATAGCTCCTTTGTTTAAGAATGATACTTCTTGCGCCAATTTTATTCTTATGGTATGTTTACCCTCACTTCTATCAACTGTATAAAAATAAGGATTACGTAGGTTTGTTCTTAATAAAAATACAATTCCTACTGTTAAACCAATTCCTACTCCAATTAATAAATCAGTAAATACCACAGCTAATATAGTAACCGAAAAAGGAATAAACTGGTCTTTACCATCTTTCCACATCTTTTTAAACAAAGATAATTTAGCCAATTTATATCCTACTAATAATAAGATAGCTGCTAAACATGCTAATGGAATTTTGTTTATTAAAATGGGGATTAATAAAACAGAAATCATCAAAAATAGTCCATGTAAAATGGCAGAAACTTTAGTTCTTCCACCAGAGTTTACATTGGCAGAAGAACGTACAATTACCGCAGTCATGGGCAATGCGCCTACTAAACCTGCAATCGTGTTTCCAATTCCTTGAGCAATCAATTCTCTATTAGTTGGTGAAACTCGTTTAATAGGGTCAATTTTATCAACAGCTTCTAGGCTTAATAAAGTTTCCAGCGAAGCAACAATAGCAATGGTTACTGCCACTGTCCATAATTTTGGATTAGATATAGCCGAAAAATCTGGAAAAATAAATAACCCTTTAAAGTCGGTAAAAGATTCCACCACTGGAATTTGTACCAATTGCTGAGCATTTAAGTTTAAGTATGAATCTTTAAAGATTTCAGCTAATAGAATCCCTACCACAACTACAATTAATGGTGCTGGCACAATTGCCAACTTTTTGATTTTTGGCCATATGATTAAAATAGCTATTGAAATTGCACTAATGATGACCGCACCACCACTAAATTTGCTAAACGCAGAAATAAGTGCTGAAAAAGTATTCTCATTGTCAGCCTGATTAAACTCATAATCACCTTCGTAATCGGCATCGTAACCTACTGCATGAGGTAATTGTTTCAGAATTAGAATAATCCCAATTGCTGCTAACATTCCAATAATTACCGAATTAGGAAAGTAATTTCCGATGGTTCCTGCCTTTAAAATTCCTAAAAGGATTTGGAGCAAACCAGCTATCATTACTGCTAAAAGGAATACATTAAAGCTTCCTAAATCTGTAATGGCAGTTAATACAATTACTGTTAAACCGGCCGCAGGGCCACTTACACTCAATTGTGACCCACTAAAACTAGCCACCACAATTCCACCAATAATGCCACTTAATATTCCAGAGAACAGAGGCGCTCCGGAAGCCAATGCAATACCTAAACATAAAGGCAGTGCCACTAAAAAAACTACAATACTTGCGGGAATATCTTTCTTAAGATTCTTAGAAAGAAAATATTTACCAATACCACTTCCATCGGTGGTAGATTGATCATTTGTCATAATATAATATTATAATGTTACTTGAAAAAATTTAATTCTTTGAGAGAAATCAGGCAACATTTGGTGGTGGAGTTGGCACCGAAGGGAAGTATGTTTTGAAGTACTTTTTAGAAAAAAAGTGATAATCAATAGTTTGAACTAATGAAATAGAAATGATTTTAAAATCATACACATGCAAAAACTCAACACCTTTTTTTAGAATGTTGTTTAAGTCTTTAGCTTCTCCATGACTTTCTTTACTATCATTCTCTAATTCTAACTGCATAATTGCAGCTTTTACTACCTTTTGATCAAGATTTAAAAATACAGGTGCAGTAGAAATAAGCATCTTCGCAATAAAAATTGCAATAAATACATTACAGTACAACAATATTTTAAATCTTTTATTCATTTAACATGTTTAAACAAGGAGTTATATCCTTGAAATTACATTTCCGACAAAATTATTAAAATGATTTATAAAAAGAGACTTAGGTTTGTAAATTATTCATCATAAAATTGTTAACGCATAATTTTTAAAAGAATTAGTTGCTTCCTTATAAATTTTATAATTTCACCACATTTCAAATCCTAATTAAGTGAATAAAAAACTATCCGTATTAAACGCAAAAAGAGAAGAAGCTTTTCTTGGAGGTGGCGAAAAAAGAATTGAACAACAACATAAAAAAGGGAAATTAACCGCTCGTGAGCGATTACATTTTTTATTAGATGAAGGCTCTTTTGAGGAGATTGGAATGTTGGTTGCCCATCGATCTACTGACTTTGGAATGCAAGATGAAAAGTATCCCGGTGATGGCGTAGTGACAGGTTATGGAACAGTGAACGGAAGATTAACTTATGTTTTCTCGCAAGATTTTACAGTTTTTGGAGGTTCTCTATCGGAAACTCATGCCGAAAAAATCTGCAAAATCATGGATATGGCATTGAAGAATGGTGCCCCATTAATCGGTTTAAATGATTCTGGTGGTGCTAGAATTCAGGAAGGCGTGGTTTCTTTAGGTGGTTATGCTGATATTTTTTATAAAAATACCATGGCTTCCGGAGTTATCCCGCAGCTTTCTGCTATTATGGGACCTTGTGCTGGCGGTGCTGTTTATTCTCCTGCCATTACTGATTTCATTTTAATGGTAGAAAACACCTCTTATATGTTTGTTACCGGACCAAATGTGGTAAAAACAGTCACTCACGAAGAAGTAACTTCTGAAGAGTTAGGCGGAGCACAAACACACGCCACAAAATCTGGCGTCACCCATTTTGCTTGCGCTAACGAGATTGAAGCCATCAATCATGTAAAAAAATTATTGAGTTATATGCCTCAAAATTGTGAGGAACAAGCTCCTTTTGAGGATTATGATTTTGGAGATGAAAAGCGTTCGAAACTAAATGAGATTATGCCCGAAAACGCCAATCAGCCTTACGATATCAGAGAAGTGATTGAAGAAGTAATTGATGCAGATTCATTTTTAGAAGTTCATAAAGATTTTGCCGAAAATATTGTAGTAGGCTTTGCCCGATTAGCAGGAAGAAGCATTGGTTTAGTTGCCAATCAGCCTGCTTTTTTAGCGGGGGTATTAGATATTCATGCTTCTACAAAAGCAGCTCGTTTTGTTCGTTTTTGTGATGCTTTCAATATCCCATTATTAGTTTTTGAAGACGTTCCAGGTTTTCTACCAGGAACAGATCAGGAGTGGAATGCCATCATCACTAATGGTGCTAAATTATTATATGCTTTTTGCGAAGCGACTGTTCCAAGAATTACTGTAATTACTCGTAAAGCCTATGGTGGTGCATATGATGTAATGAATTCCAAACATATTGGTGCTGACATGAATTATGCATGGCCATCAGCTGAAATTGCAGTAATGGGTGCTAAAGGTGCTGCCGAAATCATCTTTAAAAGAGAGATTTCATCAGCTCCAAATCCAGAAGAAAAATGGCTGGAAAAGGAAAAAGAATATTCAGACATTTTCGCTAATCCTTACCGAGCTGCCGAACGTGGATTTATAGATGAAGTCATTGAACCTGCTGATACAAGGTCAAAACTCATCAAAGCATTCAAAATGCTGGAAAACAAAGTGGTGAATAACCCTCGAAAGAAACATGGAAATATTCCTTTGTAAATACCTTGTTTCAAAAGGGTTTTGTATCTTCTAGATTTTTAATACCTAAGCGTAATCGCTATTTTTAAAATCTAATCAAAACCAAAAATATGAAAAAGTATTTTCTTTCATTCATCGTTCTATCTTTTTTCTTCTTGAACGCGAAAGCTCAACAACCGCTGTTTATGCAGCAACCAGCCATTTCTCCTGATGGACAATGGGTCGCTTTTGAATTCAAAGGCAACATTTTTAAAGTTTCCATAAATGGTGGGCAGGCTATGCCTTTGACCATCACATCAGATTACAATGGCTATCCAATTTGGAGTCATGATAGCAAAACCATTGCTTTTGCTTCAGACAGATATGGAAATTATGATGTCTTTACCATGTCGGCAAATGGCGGTGCAGCAAACCGTTTAACTTATAATTCTGACAAAGATATTCCTTACGATTTTAGTAAGGATGATCAAAAAGTACTTTTCGGTTCCAATCGACATGATATTTATTCATCAGTTCGCTTTCCGGGTGATAGCTATTGGATGAAACTGTACGAAATTCCAGCAAAAGGTGGTAGAAGTGTGATGATCAACTCCGCAGGGACAGAATATGTGCATTTGAACGCAGCTGGTGATAAAATCATTTATCAGGACAGAAAAGGATACGAAAATCCATATCGTAAACACCATACATCAGCCATTACCCGCGATATTTGGGTGCTAGATTTAAAAACTAATCAATATAAAAAAGTATCTCCCTTTGTCGGTGAAGATCGCGAGCCAGTTTGGGGAAGCGATGATAATTTCTATTATTTGAGTGAACAAAAAGGAAATCAAAATTTATTTAAATCATCGGTAGCCGCTCCTGATCAAGTAACTCAACTAACCTCATTCGAGAAAAATCCAGTAAGGAATCTATCGAGATCTAATGATGGCACTTTAGCATTCACTCAAGACGGCAACATCTATACTTTTAAAGAAGGTGCGCAGCCTAAAAAGTTAAGCTTTACCATTATGGCTGATTTCGCTTCAGACCAAATCAAAACTGTCCCTGTAAAAGGAAATGCAACAGAAATTGCAGTTGCACCAAGCGGAAAAGAGATTGCTTTTGTTTACCGTGGGGAGATTTTTGTTACTGCTGTAGATGGTTCAACCACCAAAAGAATCACCAACACCCCTTATCAAGAAAGAATGGTTAGTTTTAGTCCTGATGGTAAAAAGCTCCTATACTCAGTAGAAAATGATACCTCATGGGATGTTTACGAGGCTAGTTTAGCTAACCCATCAGAAAAATACTTCTATGCTTCTACGGTGATCAATACCAAACCTTTAATCGCTTCTGAAAAAGAAGAATTCCAAGCCTCTTATTCTCCAGATGGTAAAAAAGTGGTCTATTTAGAAGAAAGAAACATTTTAAAAGTAATGGATTTGGATACTAAAAAAACAGTTACCGTTTTGCCTGCAGGACTAAACTATTCTTACGCCGATGGTGATCAATACTTTACTTGGTCGCCCGATAGCAAATATCTTTTAGCTCAGTCTAACGAAGGTAGCGGATGGTTTGCCCCCGAAGTTGTTTTGCTTAAAGCAGATGGAAGTGGAAATCGGATCAACCTGACTGAAAGTGGATTTGCAGATAACCATCCACAATGGGGAATGGATGGTAAAATGA
>JAHJVW010000117.1 GCA_018828585.1 Bacteroidota bacterium | reverse complement strand
TCACCGCAATTGGCATCTAAAGTAAGGGTATAAGTGCCGTTTGTACTTGGTGTAAATGAACCTTTTATACTATTGGTACCTGTTCCTTGTTGAATAACTTTACCATCTTTACTTACTGTCCACCTGGTTTTGGCAGCACAACTTTCATTGTTCGGGCTGCATAGGTAGGTACTGGCAAAATCAAATGGCTTGTTACAATTCCAAGGTATTTTGCTTCCGCATTCTGCACTTTTTCCATTGATAAGCAATGGGCGCCAAGTGCCACAATCGCAGGTAACTGGTTTACAGTCATCAACTATAATGGTATAGGTACAGGGTAGGCATTTTTTATCGCCACAATTGGCATTTAAAGTTAGGGTGTATATTCCATTAGCCATTAAGCTAAAGCCATCGCTCAGCGTATTTGATCCAGTACCCGATTTGATAAGGGTATCCCCTTTTTTAACCTCCCAAGTTGTTTTTGCTACACAATTTGCATCGGTTGTACGGCACGTATAGCTACTGGTAAATTGGAATGGCTTATTGCAAGTCCAGTTAATTCTACTATTGCATTCGTATTTCCTGCCATCAATCACTAAAGTGCCCCATTCACCACAATCGCAAGAAGTGGTTGTACATACAGGCAAACTAACATCAAGCTCAGCTCCAGGTTTACACGTAATTGGCCCAGGGTCTTTATCATCGCCTTGCAACCCTATTTTAATAGCTGTTTGCCCAATGGGTACGCTTACTTCAAATGAGTAATTTATCGTGGTACTTACGCCGCTATTTTGAGATTGTAAGGCTGGGGAAATGTTAGTTATACTATAATTAGGCGAGTAAGAAGGATGATAAGCACTTAAACCGCTACCTGTTTGTATATAGGTTAAATTATAGGTGCTGCTCGAGTAAGTCGACGAAAAATTTATTTTATATCGTCTATTTCTATCTAAATCTGGCAGGCATTCTACCGATCTTAATTTCAATATTAAGTTTACATCGCAGCTGCTTGCAAAAAACATGGAGGCCGTACTCGACTGCAGCTTGCCCCACCTGTCGAATATGGAGACATTCCACCCATATTTTTTTCCAGCTATAAAACTTGGCGCAGATGAAGGATATTGAAAAGATTGCTCCTTCAAACTATCTTTTTCAAAATGCGGTTTATTGCTTCTTAGTGCATTATCGGGCGATTCATTACCCTTGATTTCGACGATTTTAATTTTATACAATTGATTGGAACCCGATGAATAATTGTTTTCGATCCCTTTGAAAGCCCATGTAAATTTCGGCTTGTCTTTGGCAGAAATGGTAGAACCATTTGCAGGGGAAATCAGAGCAATTATTGATGGAGAATCATTTACGGGTCGTACAGTGAATTTCAATGCTTCACTTATCCCATTATTCCCCCCTACCGGTTTCCATTCCCTGTTAATTGCCTGCACATTCCATATAAAGTCGCACAGGTACGGAGGCAAACAAGGCCCGGAGATTAAATTATTGATAATAGTCTGTGTAAGATTGTCAACATCTTTGGTAATGATTGGTTGGTTTACTCTCATCGCCTGTACACCGTTTTGCCCCTGCATCAATTGCCAAACCTTTACCCGGTAGGTTATCGGTTCTTGTGGCCTGGGAACAACGGGTGTCCACCTGAAGGTAATGGGTTTTATTATGTCCGGTTCACTGAATAAGGTACCATTTGCAGGAGAAATAGCTTGCGGCGGCTGATAGCTGAGCTGCTCTTTCGCTCTTATCGAAAACGCCCTTGTTTTTTCTTCGCTAAAAGGGACGAGCCCCGTAGGTCCAGCACCAAAAAATTGAACAGTAAGTTCATATTCACCCGCAGGCAATACGCATCCCTGGCCTAATAATGAAACCGCATTACTGCCGCTCCACACTTTGGTAAGCGTATTAAAATTAGATGCCGGAGCTGAATTAGCGGTAAATGAACCACATACTTTAGCCCCGCCCTTTTTAATAGTTACCAATATCTTACTTTCCGCAACATGGCCATCAACCCTTCCGTTTGCCGCTTTAGCGTTGGCAGTTATGGTAAATAAAGAAGTTCCGCTTCCCCAATTAGCCGTATTAGCATCAGGGTTGGCCGGCAATGAGATGGTGATACTTGTAATGGGATAGGTTTGAGCAAATGTCTGGATGGTTAGTAGAGATAATATAATTGTTAGAGATTTTACTATTACTGTCATTTTATCTTCTAATTAAAAAGAGAGGATTAATTGATTCTAAGTTTTAAGTCTATATCAAATTAGATTCAATTGCACAGATATGCAAGCCCGCTCGACTGACAGGCGTCAACCATTGTGTGTGTGACAGTTATGAATGAGTGTGCGGTAAAATTTATTGCTGCTGTGCCTTTAGCCAGGCCAGGTGCAGCTCAGCGGGTATAAAGAGGATTATTTTATTGCCGGGATTCTTTTCGCTGTCAAATGCAGGCGACATCGAAATGGTAATGGCTTGCGAGCCAAAGTGGCTGAGTGCCGCGATACGCTTTTTAATCAGTTCCATGCCCCGGCTTCTATGCCTGCTATCTTCTTTCAGAGCCAGGCTGTTGGCTACGCCGATCCCGTTATCAGTAATGGTTATCAGTAAATCTCTATCCTCTTGCTTCAAATCAATAAGCAATTCTCCGTCTATTGCCGAAGGCATAATGCCATGCAGTAATGCATTCTCTAAAAGAGGCTGCAGGATCATTGTCGGAATCATCCAATCTTCCGGTTCTAAGTTTTCATCAATCCTTACCTGGTAAGAGAACCGCTCATTAAAACGCATTTGTTCCAAACGCAGGTATATCTTTATATTCTCTATTTCCAGTTCCAACGGGATGAACGATTGCTGGGCGGCTTCAAAATTCTTCCGGATCAGCGAAGCAAAATCACTGAGATAACGATTGGCATTTTGCCTGTCCTGCACATTAATATAATGCTGAATACTATTAAGCGCATTAAACATAAAATGAGGATTCATTAATGAAGTAAAAGCCTGCTGTTCCAAAGATGCGGTCTGCACTCCCGCGATAGCTTTGGCTAATTTCGCTTCCTTCCTCTTTTTCTGTCTCTGGTTTACAAAATAAATGATTGGAACCTGTATGGCTATGGCTATAAGGGACCAAAACCATATAGATTTCCAAAAGGGCGTGGCTATGTCGAATTCAATGCTAAGAACTTTATTGCTGATATTCCCGTTTACATCTACCGCTCTAACCCGGATGGTGTGAGTGCCGCTGCTAAGCTGAACGGTCAGCGTATTTTCGTCTAAACTAATCCAGTTTTCATTTTCATCCAAGGTATACTGCAGGTTCTTAAAATGGCCACTTAACTCGATACCGGCAAACTGCATTTGTATGTTTTGCTGAAGATAGCCAAGTTTATATACTTCAGACAGGATCGTATCCCGCTGATTAATGGTGATGCGAATCAATTTTACTGGAATATTGAATTTAGGGATAGAAATATTGGCAGGTATTACAGAAATGCCGTTACCGGTAGCAGCATAAATGGTATCGTTCTGGTAAAGCATTTCATTAATTGAATTACTGCTTAGCCCGTCGTTAACAGAAAGGTTCTGAATAGAATAACTAATATTCCCGCCTCGTAACTTATAGGTAATAACACTAATGCCTTGGTTAGTTCCAAGCCATATCTTACCAGGCCCAGCAGCGCTTATGCTAAGTAAAGAGTTACTGATAATACCCTCCTTTTCTGTTATATTGAACAATACTTTATCATCCTTTACAATCACTACCCCATTGCTGGAAGTGGCAGCCCATATCAGCTTATCTGCTGTTGCGCAAAGAGCGGTTATTCTCTCGCCAAGGAGGATGTTGCTTTTAGAGAGAGATGAAGACACACCCTTTACATAGTCATATTTATACAAACCATCTGTAGAACCATAATAAATAAGCCTATCTGTTGTTCTGGTTATAGCCATGATTCTTTTATATAACCTACCCAGGGGGCTAACCTTTTCTGTACGCGTATTTAGCTGGTTCAAACCTGATGTTAAGCCAAAAATCATGATGCTGTCATTATAGCTGATAGCTGTTTTTGCAGGATAATTTGCTAGGGTTAAGGGATTGGTCAATTTCCTGGTATAATTCACATATATGCCTCCCTCAGAAAAGGTAAAGACCTTGTGTTGCGAAATCAATATTTTTTTTTGCCTGAAATCTTTGCTTTTTGTGGGTATGCGGTAGATTTTACTCGTTTTCCCGTCTGTTTCAACTACCTCACCGTAAGAATTCCCTGCCAGTAAGCTTCCATCTGGTTTGCGAGCAATACTTAAAAAAACACCTCCTTTTAAAGAAAGAGGCATTTCAACAGTAGTAAATTGGCTTTTCTTATAGAGGATTAATCCTTTATCAACGGTGCTTACCCATATATTTCCCTTGCTATCGTTAAACATGGAGTTGGGTAAATAGTTGCCGCTGATAACCATCTGCTGTTGTAACGTTTTTTTATCAAAGACATAAATTTTACCGGAGCTTCCCAGTATATACACGTAGGTTTGAGTAAATCCAAAGACAAAAAATGGTTCGGAAACTTTAAGCGAATCCTGTTTAAAAAGAATAGGATTAACGCTGAAATTACTATAAACCATGCATTTACCTAGTGCTGGATAGAATGTATATATTTTTCCGTCGTCAATAGCAGGTTTTATATTTCCAACGGAAAGGTCTTTTCGGCTAGTTGTTGTGATCACCAGACTGTCGATAATCATAGCCCCCTTTGTTTGGTAGAACTTTGTTTGAAATACATTTAAAGCGGAGTCGAGATTGTTTCCCCTCCATCTTAATTGGGTTCCATCTTTATTTTCCTTAAAAAGAAAATTGCCTTTTTTTAAAGTAGGGTATTCAATTAGTTTTTTGTTCCGGAAGATAAAAGATCCCTGGTCATTTACATATAATACGCCGCCAGCCTTCAACGGATAAGAATACATAATCCCTGTACCTTCGGGTACCTTAAGGCTGCTGTCTTGCTTTGAATTAATGAACCTGTTTTTTACTTCGTCGAAATAAGCTGGATTTTGCTTAAAACAGTTTACCCAAATACGTCCATTTTTTTCCTTTATTACCTCAAGCACATCATTGTCTGGCAAACCATGGCTGGTCGTAAACGACTGAAAGCGTTTTCCGTCAAACCTTGCAATTCCATTATCCGTACCTACCCATAAAAAACCCGATTTGTCTTCAGCACACCGGTACACATTATTACTCGGCAATCCATCACTTACAGTAAAAGCGGTATATTTTAATTGCTGCGCCTCAGAAGTAAGGCTTATGATGAAAAAAAGAAAAAGAGAAAATGCAAAACGCATATAGTACGAAAATTAATACAGAGATATTTTATAGAAGGTACTATTTATTTTTGCCAAACATCAAACTGGCCATTTTCATTTTTCCCAGAAAAAGATCCAGTTGCCTGCGGCTGATGCTCCACTGGTTGCCATCGCTCATCTTTACAATTCCGCCATCTGTAGTGCTGTATTCCTTTATATATTTAAGATTGACTATATATGACCTATGTATCCTTGCAAATTGATTCTCATCAAGCAGATCTTCAAAATCTTTCATCGTTTTACTGATCACCAGTTTCTGCATATCTTTCATATGGATGATGGTATAGTTACTGTCGGCCTGCAGTGATACGATATCATCTACCTCAATAAAACTAATACTCCCTAATTGAGGCAAAGCAATTTTTTTTAGTGGTGATTTCTTTTTAACTGTTTCCAAGAGATGCTCGAGTAAGGCCTGGTTCTGTTCTAATGCTGCAGGGTTATTTAATGAGCGTTTTACTTTTTCTACTGCTTTTTGGAGTTCATCAATATTAATAGGTTTTAATATATAGTCAACAGCACTTGCCTTAATAGCCTGAAGGGCATATTCATTGTAAGCGGTTACAAAAATAATTTTAAAGTTTTGAGATTTAAGGCTGTCGAGAAACTGAAAGCCGTTTTCAACCGGCATGTTAATATCGAGGAAAATCACATCTGCGTAATGAGATTCCAACCATTCTCTTGCCTCCTGTGCACTTAGGGCTTTACCGGCAACTTCTATCCCTTTACAATCATGATGTAATAAAAATTCTAGGCTTGTCAGGTTATTTAACTCATCATCAACTAGTAAGGCTTTTAGCATAAGGCAACATTAGAATTTAAAGGTACAAATTGTTGCAGCTATTTATTGAGCCGTTTCGTAACTGATTATAATGGCTGAGTGTTGAATAGAATGATTGAGTGAACGGTACAAACAGGTTGGGAAGGGAGTGAGGATTGCTTATCAGGATTATGGTCTCACCCTATCAACGTTTTATCGAACTTTCGTTTTTAACAAAAAAGCCCAATCTTTCGATTGAGCTTTTCGTTTGGTGGGAGATACTGGGTTCGAACCAGTGACCCCCTGCTTGTAAGGCAGGTGCTCTGAACCAGCTGAGCTAATCTCCCTTTTTCCGTCTCGGAAACAGATATTGTTTCTGATTGGGATTGCAAAAGTATCATTAAAATTTATATATCAAAAAATAATTCGAATATTTTTTTACCTAATAGAAATGGGGGGTTTTAATAGTTTACTAGTCTCGGTTAATCATAAATTGTTAATAACTAAAACAATTGATAATCAGTATCAAGACTATAAAAATTAAAATCATATTTGCATTTATCCACAAATTAGAGGTAATTTGAACTCCAATTCAAAATTTAATATGGCTAAAGAAGTAAATATACCTCGGTTAGATTTAAACGATTATTTAAGTGGTTCTCCTGAAAAAAAGAAAGCATTTTCTGATGCTATTGGAAGTGCCTTTAACGAAACTGGTTTTGTCACCATTACGAATCACGGTTTAGATAAGGCCTTGATTGAAAAATTATATCAACAAGTTCAAAATTTCTTTACACTACCAGAAGAAGCTAAATTAAAGTACGAGAAAGTAGCATTGGCAGGTCAACGTGGTTATACATCAAAAGGTCGCGAAAAAGCAAAGGATTCTAAAACCCCAGATTTAAAGGAATTTTGGCAGACTGGACAATATGTAGAAGATGGGGATTCTATCAAAGTCGAATATCCTGATAATGTAATGGTTGAAGAATATCCCGCTTTTAATGAGGTGACAAAAGAAGTTTACCAGAAATTAGAAAAAGCAGGTAAAAATATTTTAAATGCAATTTCGGTTTATTTAGGACTTCCAGAACATTATTTCGAAAATAAAGTACATAACGGAAACTCGATTTTAAGAGGCATCCATTATTTTCCGATAGAAAACCCCGATGCTTTACCAGCTGATGCGGTAAGAGCAGGAGCGCATGAAGATATCAACCTCATTACACTCTTAATTGGCGCCAGTGCAGATGGATTAGAGGTGCTGACTCGTGACAACGAATGGTTTGCTATTAAAGCACACGGAGAAGATATTGTAGTAAACGTGGGCGATATGTTACAGCGTTTAACCAACAATAAATTACGTTCAACTACGCACCGAGTGGTAAATCCACCAAGGGAGTTGATGAAGAATTCGCGTTATTCTGTACCGTTTTTCTTGCATCCAAAATCTAATATGGATTTAACTTGTCTAGATTTATGTATTGATGCGGATCATCCAAAAGTTTATGATGATATCACCGCAGGTGAATATTTAGATGAGCGTTTACGCGAAATCGGACTAAAAAAATAATTCTCAGTATTTAGAGAATAGGGAAGAAGGTGCTTGAAAGGGCACCTTTCTTTGTTTTATAGAGTTTTTGAAAAGTAGTGTCAATTCCCTAGTTTTAATTCTATGCGTAATTAAGAATTATCACCATGATTATGTTCATGTTTTTAGAAAGTATGATTATACTTAACTTTATAAAAAATTTTAAGAATGAAAATTGAAGATTTATCAATTCCTATAAGGCTTAACATTATTGAAATATGTATAACTCTTTATGTGTTACACAGCAAAATACAAAGAGACTTAAAATTTCCAATAAGCACATATATTAAGTTTAAGAATCGTTTTGATACTTTATTTAACACTGATAATTACTCAGATATCTTATTTAATCATTATAAAGTTGCTGAGGATATAAATTGTCTTCAAATTAATTTCAATAGTAGATTAGAATTACAAGAAATCTTAAAATTGCTTGTTAAAGAAATGAGAATGAAAACTGACAGTTTAGCTCCAGAAATTAAAAGTTTAATGAATGAAGTCATATTTAAAAACCCACTCAATTATAAGTTAGAGAAACCATATGAATATTATCAGCCATTTAGATTAAAAGGAATATTTAATTAATCTAACCTTATGTAATTGAATTGATCATCCAAGCAGCTCTGCAATTGCCTTCTCCACTTTTTCAAAATTAAATTCACCAACCACCTTCCGCATCATTGCTTTCACTTCAGATAAATTCAAATTACCAATACTTCCTTCATGTGTATGATTGATTTCATATTTTCCGCCAAAGTTTCCGGCCTCAATAGCTAAACCTATTTTTTTATAAGCTTCTCTGAAAGGTGTTCCAGCTAAAACTAGTTTGTTCACCTCCTCCACAGAAAAAAGGTATTGGTATTTTGGGTCATCTAAAATATTGTCTTTGATTTTGATGTTTTTTAGCATCAGTTTACTCATATCCAAACAAGCCATTAAGCTTTGGAAAGCGGGGAAAAGTGTTTCTTTTTGTAGCTGCATATCGCGGTGGTAACCGCTTGGCAAATTGGTCGTCAATATTATAATCTGATTTGGTAAAGCCTGAATTTGGTTAGTCCGTCCACGAATCAATTCCCAAACATCGGGATTCTTTTTGTGTGGCATAATACTACTTCCCGTGGTCAATTCGTCTGGGAAAGAGATGAAACCAAAATTCTGGTTCATAAATAAACAAGCATCCATCGCCATTTTATTCAAAGTAGCCGCGATTGATGACATGGCTTGAGAAAGAATCCTTTCCGTCTTTCCACGTCCCATTTGTGCGTAAACTACATTGTAATTCAGGTTATCGAAACCTAACAATTGGGTAGTCATGGTTCTGTTCAATGGAAAGGAAGAACCATAACCAGCTGCTGAACCTAAAGGATTTTTATTGCAGATTTTATAACTCGCTAAAAGCAATTCTAAATCATCAATTAAACTTTCTGCATAAGCACCAAACCATAACCCAAAAGATGATGGCATAGCAATTTGCAAATGCGTATAACCAGGCATCAATTTATTTTTATGTGTTTCGGCGAGTTCTAATAATAATTGAAATAGCTCTTCAACAGAATTCACTATCTCTTGAATCTGACTTCTAAAGAACAATTTCAAATCCACCAAAACCTGGTCGTTCCTAGAACGTCCGCTATGAATTTTCTTTCCGGCTTCACCAATTCTTTTTGTCAATAACATTTCTACTTGTGAGTGTACATCTTCTACACCTTCTTCAATGATGAAATTTCCATCCTGAATGGTTTGATAAATATTCTTTAATTCTTGTTGAACCAAGGCTAAATCCTCATCAGGCAACAAACCAATGCTATTGAGCATTTTGGTGTGCGCTAAAGAGCCTAAAACATCAAAAGCAGCGAGGAATAAATCCATTTCACGGTCTTGACCAACAGTAAAAGTTTCTACTAAATTATTGGTTGATGTTTCTTTTTGCCAAAGTTTCATGCTATTTACGAATTACGATTTTTGATTTACGACTGCTTGCTTGATGTTTTAGAATTTTGATTTACGATTTAAAATTTTGGTTTACAATTAATATCAAAAGCCAAATCTAAAATCGTAAATCGTCCTTCGTAACTTCTTTTTTCTTTATTTTCTCTCTCATTGTATTCAATGAGGCAACGGTTATAGAGAGCAATTCATTGCCTTCTTTTTCGATGAGTGTTATTCTATCCCTGAATGGATGATTAAAGTGCGCTATTAAATCAAGAAAGTGAAGTGTTTCGTCTGTTTCTTCTTCCACAATTTTTAATTTATTAATGAAATCAGGAATTGATTTAGCTCTGCAAGCCGCTCGATAATTAGCACTTGAAGAACTACTGCATCTTATTAATTGATTGCTGTAATTTTTATTGATGACATTGAAGGGTAATTCAGAGATAAGCTCAGCATTAGCTATTGCAAAAGCTCTAAATCTTCTAATTAATTCCTCTTTAGTCATTCTTATTTAAGATTGCTGATTTACGAATTACGATTCTTTTCTAATTTATTAATATTAAAACTCTTCTTTCTCTCATTTCAGGAAATCTAAAATCGTAAATCGTCCGTCTAAAATCAAACTAACACTTTCTCCAACATCTTAATATAACCATCTATTCCTTCTTCAATCTCTTTTAAATAAATAAATTCATCTGCTGTATGCGACCTTGCGGAATCGCCTGGACCACATTTTAGCGATGGAATATCTAATAAAGATTGGTCCGACGTAGTAGGCGAACCGTAAGTTTTTTTACCTAAAGCCATACCTGCCTGTACAATTGGGTGTTCTGACGGAATGGAAGAAGGTTTTAATCTTATCGACCTTGGCACTACTTCACAGTCCACAAATTGTCGGATGATTTTCAAAACGTCTTCATTGCTGTAAGCGTCAGTCACACGTACATCTACTGTAAAAGTACAGCTATCCGGGACCACATTATGTAAACTTCCAGCATTGATGATGGTCACCGTCATCTTTACTGGACCCAAAGTTTCAGAAACCTTTGTGAACTGATAATTTTGGAACCATTCAATATCTTTTAATGCTTTATAAATGGCATTTTCTCCTTCGTTTCTTGCGGCATGACCAGATTTTCCTTTTACGAGACAATCCAACACTAACAGACCTTTTTCTGCGATAGCTAAATCCATTAAAGTGGGCTCACCTACAATGGCGAAATCCAGCTTCCCCAATTCAGGAATGATTGATTCCAAACCGCCTTTTCCAGAATTCTCCTCCTCCGCAGTAGTAGCTATTGCAATATTGTATTTTAGATTCTTTTGATTGTAAAAATGAAGAAAAGTTGAGATCAAAGAAACCAAACAGCCTCCGGCATCATTACTGCCTAAACCAAATAACCTCCCATCTTCAATATCCGGAGAAAAAGGATTACGGCTATAGCTTTTATTAGGTTTTACCGTATCGTGATGCGAGTTTAATAATAGCGTAGGTTTCTTTTTATCAAAATGCTTGTTGTAAGCCCAAATGTTAAAACCTTTGGTATGAAAATCAACTCCGTTTTGGGTGAAAAAATTGGAAAGAACAGCAAAAGTATTCTGTTCTTCTTTGCTAAAAGATGGAGTTGCAATCAGCTTTTTTAAAAGTGAAACTGCGTTTTCATAAAGCGTTTTAGTTTCTTGCATCTTATCTCTTGCTTCTTTACTCTTTCGTGTATAATTCCCCAGCAATTTTAGCCGAAGTTTTAATTCCTTTAATCATGGCAGAGCTGAAACCGTTATGCTCCATTTCGTTCAACCCGGCAATGGTGCAGCCTTTCGGTGAAGTCACCTTATCAATCTCATGTTCTGGATGCGAGGCCAACTGCAGTAATAAATCAGCAGCACCTTTGGCAGTTTGTGCAGCCATCATTAAAGCATCTTTTGCATGAAAGCCGACTTCTACGCCCCCTTGTGAAGCCGCTCTGATGGAACGTAAGAAGAAAGCAATGCCACAAGCACATAAAGCAGTTGCAGAAGTCATCAGCTCTTCATTAATTTGAATTGTCATACCAACCGTATCAAATATTTCTTTTACCATTTTCAGGCTTTCCGCCGATGCATTATCAGTCGCAAAGCAAGTCATGGATTGTTGAATAGCAATGGAAGTATTGGGCATTACTCTTACCACTTGCAAATCCTCATACAACTTTTCACGGATGTTTTTACAAGTCACCCCAGAAACTACGGATATGAATAATTGCTTTTCAGGATTTATCGAAGTCTTAATTTCATCCAAAACCTTGTTCACCTGTTGCGGCAAAACGGCTAAAACAATAATGTCTGCTTCTTTTACAGCAATAGCATTATCAATCGAAGTTTGGAAACCTTGAGTTGCATAATCAGCTAAACTGGTTAAAGTTCTTTTGGTTAAAGTAATTGATTCAGTAGGATATAAACCGCTTTTCACTAAGCCTTTGGCTAATGATAAACCAATATTTCCGCTTCCTATGATGGTTATTTTCTTTGCTTCCATTCTTTTTAGTTTGTTGGTTAGTTTGTTAGAACCTGCTGACTAACATTTTATTTTTATTTGGGCGTTTTATCCGCGAGCGGACGCACAAAAAGGATGTCGCTTCAACTGTTAACTCAAAACTTATCTTCTTTTAAAATTCAACCAAGCTCTGTGATCTTTGCGTCATCTATAGTTAAAACCATTTTCAACTCTGTTCACTCTGTGAAAAACTCTGTTACCTCTGTGGTTAATTCACCAATCTTGTTCCAAAAAATCCTTTACTTTTTAGTTGCTCCAAATCATCGGCTTTGCCAATAAACACTTCTTTCACGCCTTTATTTATCGCTTCAAAAGCGTCGTGTAATTTAGGTAACATTCCATCAGCAATAATTCCTTTGGCTTTTAAATCTTCGTATTTAGAAGGATTGATTTCTTGGATAACTGAGCTTTCATCATTCACATTTAACAAAACCCCTTTTTTTTCGAAACAGTAAACCAGCGAAGTTTTATATTGCTTAGACATTCCAATTGCTAAAGCTGAGGCAATGGTATCTGCATTTGTGTTTAATAACTGGCTTTCCCCATCATGCGTAATAGCTGAAAAAACAGGGATAAAACCACTATCAATTAGCTTAGATAAATTCTCTTTTTGGATAGCGTTTTCATCTAAATCTCCTACGTAACCAAAATCTACCTCCTGAAAAGTGTTATCTATTTTAGATTTGATTTTTTGGATAGGTCGTTTTTTTGCTTTGATTAAATTTCCATCAGCACCGCATAAACCTAATGCATTACAACCATGCATTTGTAATTGGGTCACCAAGTTTTTGCTAATTAATCCTGCATAAACCATGGTCACTATTCTTAAGGTTTCAATATCCGTGATTCTGCGTCCATCAATCATTTTGGCTTCTATGTGCATTTCTGTGGCTAATTTAGTTGCCATTTTTCCACCACCGTGAACCAGGATTTTATTTCCTTTTAAATCGGCGAAAGCCTTTAAAAACTCATGCAGCTTCTCAGAATTGTCAATGACATTTCCTCCGATTTTTATGACGTAAAGAGCCTCACCCCGAC
>JAHJVW010000116.1 GCA_018828585.1 Bacteroidota bacterium | reverse complement strand
TGGTAATCACATTGTCGCAAAGTGAATTTAAACCTAGAGACCTTAAAGTGTTTTCTACTTTCTTCGCCTCTTCGGGCATTAGGATTTTAACGGCTAGATTACCTAAAAAACCATCTTTTGCCGACAAGCGATCTGCACTGTAATTGGTACCAAACTCTAACGCTTGCTTTAGACCCAAGTTCATTTCGGCATTGGAGGGGGCTCCCAAACCTGCTTGGTTTAATACGCCTGCATATTGATTTAAAGTATCACAACTTGCTAAAACCAATGTTGACGATAATATGGTAATGATGGCTAATCTTTTCATGAAATTGTTTTTTATAGATAAGCAAAAATATTGCCACACAAAAAAAGCGAGGATTTTGACCTCGCTTTCCTCAAATTAAAATTTACAATTATTTTTTTACAGATGAAAAAACTTTTTGCATCAGTTCTGTGGTCCTAAAAGCAGAATTTTCTCTGATTTTTAATTCTTCTTGAGCTATTTCTTTAAATAAACCATCAATCGCTTTTTGAGTAACGTATGCTTTTAAATCAGGATTAATTTTGTTGACAAACGGAATTTTATTGTAGCGATCTACCACATTGCTGTAATACTTTGTTGCGCCAACTTTTTCAATACTCTTTTCCACAATCGGGTCAAACACTTTACTTAAAGAATCAGTAGTGTTTGTTTTAAAATAATTTGTAGCTGCATCATTACTACCTATTAAAATATTCTTTGCATCAGTAACGGTCATGTTCTTTACTGCAGAAATAAATATAGGTTTTGCTTGTTTTGCCGCATCTTCAGCAGCTCTGTTGAAACTTAAAATGGCATCATCACACATCTTATCTAAGCCTAGTTTCCTTAATGTAGCTTCGGCTTTTAGCGCTTCTGGCGGGAACAGAATTTTTACAGCATCGTTTCCAAAAAATCCATTTTCTTTAGAAAGTAAATCGGCACTTTTAGAAGTTCCTTGTTCTAAAGCCTGTTTTAGAGCGGTAGCAATATCAGATGGGTTTAGTGAAGTTGTATTGCCTGTAGCAACGGCTTTTGCCTTATCTAATAGTTTTCCAAATTGTGCAAATGAACTTGTTGAAACTACTAAAAATGCTACTAATACTATAAATTTTAATTTATTCATAAATGCAATTTACTAATTATCTATTGGGGTTTGATTTAAATCTTTTTTGGTTAAAATCCTTGCGTTTTCTGCTATTTGAATGAATTCAGCTCTGTATCCGTTTTCATCTTTGCCTTTTCCAGTTTTAGCCAAAGTAACTAATTCCTCAAAATTTGCTGATTGCTTGAATTCAGAATCTCTTAATAATAAACCTAACTCGGCAACAGCCATTTTAAATCTAAAATCTGTGGAGGCTTGCGCTAAACTTTGGTCATTGTCAACTAATGAAACGCTCATTTCCTGACTCTTATTTTCACCAGGATTTTTATATCTCAATTTTACAGTCAGTAATTCTGAAGAATTTTTGATTCCTTTCACTTCCTGATACTTTAGAGCATCAATGGGCTTAGAAAATTCATCTTTCACACCTACCGGGATAATTTCATATAAAGCGGTCACGGTATGTCCTGAACCCATCTCTCCAGCATCCTTTTTATCATCTTTAAAATCCTCGTTATTCAATAAACGATTCTCGTAACCTACTAAACGATAAGCAGCAACTTTAGAAGGGTTGAATTCAACTTGCAATTTTACGTCTTTAGCTACTGTAAATAAAGTTCCTCCAAATTCATTGATCAAAACTTTTTTGGCTTCATTTATTCCATCGATATAAGCATAATTTCCGTTTCCTTTGTCAGCCAATGTTTCCATTTTGCTATCTTTTAAATTCCCCATTCCAAATCCTAAAACACTTAAAAAAACACCGCCATTTCGGTAACCTTCAATCAGTCTTTGCATTTCGCCATCACTACTTGCACCAATATTAAAGTCTCCATCAGTTGCCAAAATCACACGGTTATTTCCACCTTTTATGAAATTCTTTTTTGCTGTTTCATAAGCCAGTTTAATTCCAGCTCCGCCAGCAGTAGAGCCGCCTGCCTCCAACTTGTTTAAAGCATCTTTAATTTTTATTTTTTGATTTCCTGAAGTTGATGGTAAAACCAAACCAGCTGCTCCGGCATAAACCACAATGGCTACATGGTCATTCGGACGAAGTTGATCTGTCAATAATTTCAAAGACGTCTTTAAAAGATCTAATCTGTCTGGTCCTTGCATAGAACCAGAAACATCTAACAAAAAAACCAAATTAGAGGCTGGTAAATTTTCATTTGGGATAGTTTTGGCTTTTAAGCCGATGCTTACCAAACGGTGAGTTTTATTCCAAGGTGCTGATGTAATTTCGGTAGTGACACTTACTGGATCTTGACCTTTTGGCTCGGGATAATCATAATTGAAATAATTAATCATTTCCTCAATTCGCACTGCATCCTTTGGAGGAGTTTGTCCATTATGAATAAAGCGACGTATGTTACTATATGAAGCGGCATCAACATCAATAGAAAAGGTAGATAAAGGATCATTTTTTGCGCTTTTAAAATTATTTTCGTTGATAGCCGAATAAGATTCTGTATTATAATAACCACTTGGTGCAGACATAATTCCTTGAGGGTGTGAATTAAAACCTTGAACGCTCATTACAGAAGCACTCAAATCTCGCTTCTTTTGAGTTCCATAGTCAATAAAAAATGCTTCATTTAAAGCTTGACTATCCACTTTCAAGTAAATTTTCATGGGTTTATTAGAAACTTTAACTTCTTTGGACTTAAATCCAATAAAAGATACAATAATAGATTTCTCTGTTTTTGATACGCTTAACTTAAAAGCTCCTTTAAAGTCGGTATTTGTAAAAGTTTTGCCATTACTTTTCGCCTTAATTTGAGCTTCAAAAATTGGCTTTCCATCTTTCTGATCATAAACAAAACCACTAATGGTAATTTTCTCATCTGTTTTAAAAGCCGAGAATAATAAGAAGAAAGTAAGGAGGGTGAGTAAGTTTTTCATTTTATTTGAGTTTAATGATTGATAATTTTCATTTTCTATTAGGATGCAGCTTAGATCAAAATTCCATAAACAGCCAGATATTTTTTTTAATATTGAGGTAGATAATGATTAAAGACCTTAAAAAACATCAAGATTCATCTATGGATGAACAATGGGTCACCGACTATAAAAAGAAGGGCGATTTGATGATTTTAGGTAAATTGTATCAACCGTACATGCCGTTAGTTTATGGCGTTTGCTTAAAATATTTTAAGGACGAGGAGAATAGTAAAGATGCGGTGATGCAAATATTTGAACAGCTAATTACCAAACTTAAAAAACATGAGGTAAAAAATTTTAAGAGTTGGCTTTATGTTTTGAGCAGAAATTATTGTTTAATGGAGTTGAGGAAAAATCAAAAAAATACTTTCATCAATATAGATGAATCTTTTATGGAAACTGGTTCTCTTTTGCATCGTATAAATAATGATGACGATAAAGAAGCACAATTAGTAGCACTCGAAAAATGTATAGAAACGTTAAATCATGAACAAAAATTAAGTGTTGATTTATTTTATCTTCAAAAAAAATGCTATTCAGAAGTGGCCGAACACACTGGGTTTGATTTAAATAAAGTAAAAAGTAATATCCAAAATGGTAAACGAAACCTAAAGATTTGTTTAGAAAAACATAGTGATTAAGAGACAAAACGATATCGAAATTATCCGTCAATATTATAACGGAGAGCTAAGTCCTGCAGCCCAGCAAGAACTGGAAGAAAGGGCTTTGGACGATCCGTTTTTGCAAGATGCGATGATGGGTATTGAAGAGTTTGGATTAAGCAGTGATGTGGTAGACGAACTGGACCAAAGATTAGATGATCGTTTAAATAAAAGAAAAAACAAAATAATTGGGTTTACTTGGGGCGTTAAACAATGGAGTATCGCGGCCTCTTTAATTATTTTTCTAAGTGTCCTCAGCATTTACTTAAATCAAACACCCGAAAACAAAACTATTGCTGTTAGTGAAATTCAGAAAAATGACGGACTTCTCAAGTCTGCTAAAATTATTCCCGATACTATAGCTGAACCTAAACCAATGGTTGATTCGGAGCTTTCTTCGGGACCACTAATTGCAGAAAATAATATCAAATCGCAATCATTAGCAAAAAGTTATTCACCAGAGGAGGAAATATCAATTGAACCTAAGGTGGATGATCTAATTTCCAATAAAGACTCAATAAAATTAAATGAGGTGACAGCGGTTGGCAATGGCACCTCAAAGAAAGAAAATATTACTAGTTCTATATCAGATATTAAATCTGCAGATTTCCAAGACATCAGTAAATCTAAAGGAAAATTACTAGCAGAGAATAAACTCACTGCAAATCAGGCGCTGAGAAGTAATATTACTAATGTTACAGCTCCATTGATAAAAGGTGAAGTGACAGACATCACTACTGGGGATGTACTACCGGGTGTTCAAATTCAGAATAAAGTAAATGGTATGGTAACAACCTCTGATGTTAAGGGAACATTTAAATTGGTGGGAAATGAAAATGATACTTTAAAAATAAGTTACATTGGTTACGAACCAGAAGTTTTAAGTTCACATCAAAAAGATTTGTTAAAAATACAATTGAAACCAAGTAGCGATGCATTATCTGAAGTAGTAGACATAGGTTATGTTCAACAAAAGCAAAACAATTATTTGCTTGCGGGACCCAATGGTGGTTGGCATACTTTTCGGAAATATTTAGATAAGAATGCGCATTTAAGTACAAATGAAACAGGCAAAGTAATAGTGCAGTTTAGCATTTTAAAGACGGGACATTTAACAGATTTTAAAATATTAAAAACTTTTAGTACTGCTGCATCCGAAGCAGCACTAAAACTAATCAAGACTTACAATTCGTGGCATGGCGCAGGCAATGAAGTAACCCAAAACGTAAAAGTTACTGTACGATTTAAATAAATAGAAAATGAAAAAATTACTGATTATTCTTCCATTATTGATTCTCCTTTCATGCAATCAAGATCTAAAAAATCCAAAAGATGCAGTAATTGCAGCGCCAATAAGTAGTATAGATCCGCATTCATTTTCTGAGCCAGCGCTTGCAAAAGTCACTCATTTAGATTTGAAACTCAACGTAAATTTTGATCAAAAAAAATTAAATGGTGAAGCAACATGGACTATCCAACAAAATGGCGACCCAGGCGAGATTATTTTTGATACTAATGGTTTAAATATTGAAAAAGTACTTTTAGATGATGAAACAAAAAACGCTTTTTATGCTTTAGGCGACGAGGAAAAATTTTTAGGTAAGCCATTAAGCATTCAAATTTTAGCCAACACTAAAAAAATTCATATTTTCTATAGTACTTCTAAAGATGCAGAAGCATTACAATGGTTAAATCCTCAGCAAACTGCAGGTAAAAAACTTCCGTTTTTATTCACCCAATCTGAAGCTATCTTAGCTAGAACCTGGATTCCTTGTCAGGATAGCCCATCGATTCGTTTTACTTATGATGCTGATATTACGGTACCAAAAGAGCTTTTACCTTTAATGAGTGCTGTAAATCCTCAAGAAAAAAACCAAACTGGAACTTATCATTTTATCCAAACACATCCTATTCCGTCCTATTTAATGGCATTGGCTGTGGGCGATATCGCATTTAAAGCTATTGATAAAAGAACTGGTGTTTATACAGAGCCAGTTATGTTGAATAAGGTGACTTACGAGTTTGCTGATATGGGAAAGATGGTAAATACTGCTGAAAAGTTATATGGTGATTACCGTTGGGGACGCTACGATATTTTGGTTTTACCACCAAGTTTTCCGTTTGGCGGAATGGAGAATCCTATGCTAACCTTTGCCACACCAACAGTTATTGCTGGTGACAGATCATTGGTGAGTTTGGTAGCTCATGAATTGGCTCATAGTTGGAGTGGAAATTTAGTGACCAATGCAACATGGAATGATTTCTGGCTAAACGAAGGTTTTACAGATTATTTTGAGCGTAGAATTGTTGAAGAACTTTATGGAAAAGAAGAAGCTAAAATGCAAGAGGTTTTAGGATACAACAGTCTTAAAGCTTTAGTGACCGAAATGGGGGAAACTAATCCAGATACTCGTTTAAAAGCTGATTATACCGATAGAAACCCTGATGATGCGGTTTCAGATATTGCTTATGAAAAAGGATATTTCTTTTTAAAGCACATAGAAAATATAGTTGGTCGCGAAAAATTTGATGCTTTTTTAAACAATTATTTTAGCGAAAACGCCTTTAAAAGTATGACCATTGATCAGTTTTTAGAGGAATTGAACACAAAGTTGATAAAAGGTGATGAAGGTTTAAAAAAGCAAATCAATTCTTATGCTTGGGTTTATCAACCAGGCTTACCAAAGGATTTTAAATCTCCAATTAGTGCCGAGTTTTCTAAAATTGATAGCCTTCAAAAAATTTGGCAAAGTGCTAATAATCCAAAAGGCTTAAGTAAAGAAATTAACTCAACTAACGAGAAATTGTACTTCATAAATACACTTCCAAATCAGTTAAGCATAGATAAAATGAATGCCTTAGACCAAGAATTTAATTTCACTGACTCTCATAATGCAGAAATTCAAGGTGCTTGGTATATTCAAGCGGTAAAGAGTAATTATCAAAAAGCTTATCCTGCAATGAAAGAATTTTTGATAAATGTGGGGAGACGTAAATTTTTGATGCCAATTTATAAAGAGCTTAGTAAAACTCCTGAAGGAAAAAAGCTCGCTCAAGGTATTTATCAAGAGGCCAGACCCAACTATCATTCTGTTGCTTATAATAGCATAGATGCATTATTGAAATGATTTTAATCAAGGCCAACAACCGCTCTCTTTAATCGTAAATATTTTTCTTTAAAAGCAGACAAATTTGCCTGTTTTAAACCCCTGTGTAACAGTATTTTCTATTCTGATTTTTGAATGTTTCAGAAACATTCTCTGTGATTTTTTCGTAAAAAAGACCATCAGCAGAAAAATTAGAATAGAAACACCATGTTTTCATTCGCAACACACAAAAAAGAATGAGGGTTTTATTAACAAGTATTTTATTGTGCTTAGTACTTTGTACAAAAGCTCAACAAAAGGCCATGTATACACAATACATGTTCAATACTTTGGCTATAAATCCTGCCTACTCTACTTTAGACGAATCTTTGACTTTCACTGCATTAAGCCGTCATCAATGGGTGGGCTTTAAAGGCGCTCCAAACACACAAACAGTTTCATTCCATACGCCTATTGGAGAATCTAATACCTTTATAGGTGGGATTTTAGTGAACGACCAAATTGGTGAGGTAATAAGAGAAACTGGTGGAGATTTAAGCGTCGCTCAAAGAGTTCCTATTGGAAATGATTCTTACTTAGCTGTTGGAGTTAATGGGGGCATTAGCAATTATGCTGCGAACTATTCACAAGATTTTCCGCAAAGTCCATCATCCGTAAACGACCCCGTGTTTAAAGACGAAAGTGGATTAAGAATGAATGTGGGTTGGGGAGTGATGCTTTTTTCTGAAAAGTATTATGTAGGAATCTCTTCACCTCATTTTTATTATCGAGATATCAGTACCATTGCAAAGCAAAATAATTCCGCCTCCTATCGTCCACACTATTTATTTCAGGCTGGTTATTTGGTTGATTTAAATGACGTTTTTACACTTAAGCCAAACTTCTTGATAAAATATGTGAATGGTTCTCCAATTGAGTTTGATTTAAATGCAAGCATTCTGATCAATAAAACGGTTTGGTTGGGAGCGTCCTATCGATCTTTAGATTCTTTTGATGCCATTGCTTCAATTTATCTAACTCCTGATCTACAGTTTGGCTATTCTTATGATTTTACAACTACTCAGCTAGGAAGTGTTCAAAAAGGCACTCATGAAATTACACTTCAATTTCGTTTGCCCGTTAGAGGACGAAATCACACCGCTTGCTATTTTTAGTCTTTTAAAATTGATTTTAATTTTTTTGATAGACCAATGAATAAAAGGATAAAACTAAAAAGAGGCAGTCTCTTTTATTTTTTAAAAGAGTTTTACTATTTTCAATAAATAGTTTTACATTTATTTGGTATAATTACTTGATTTACATATATTTAAGTATAAATCAGAAGTAAAAAATGCCCAATAAGACACCTACTTTCAAGCCTTACAATCAGCATCAAATCATGATGCTTCCTCCACATTAGAAGAGCTTATTCCCCTAAATCACGTTGTTAGAGTGGTAAATGAAGTCATCAACCGCATCAATGTAGAACCCTTGCTTTCTGCCTATCAAACCAAAGGCACTTCATCTTATCATCCTTTGATGTTACTTAAAGTATTGGTGTATGGTTATGTAAGTAACATTTATTCATCTCGGAAACTAGAAGCCGCTTGTAAAGAGAATATCCATTTCATGTGGCTAAGTGCGATGAATCGTCCAGACCACCATACCATTAACCGCTTTAGAGGAGAAAGACTGAAAGAGGCTTTGCGTAAAGTATTTGAACAAGTGGTGATTTTATTAGCAGAAGAAGGTTTGTTGAGTATTGAAGAGGTTTACACCGATGGGACCAAGATAGAAGCGAATGCCAATAAATACACCTTTGTATGGAAGAAAGCTGGGTTAACCAATAAGGAGAAGATGAAAGTACAAATCAATCAGATATGGCAATATGCACAAAGTATCAGCGATACTGAAGATGATTTACCAGAACCGCCTGATTTGACCACTATTGATAAAGAAAAGGTAGAAATAGCTATTGCTAAACTGAATGAAGCCTTAGCTGATAAAGAAAACATCGATAAGAAAGTAAAGGCAAAGCTGAACTACATCAACAAGAATTTCATTAAGAACATCCAGAAGTATGAGCAGCAGGAAGC
>JAHJVW010000115.1 GCA_018828585.1 Bacteroidota bacterium | reverse complement strand
TATTAATTTTAAATATTTGATTATCAATTAATTATGTATATTTTTAATCTATGAAAATAGCACAGAATCCATCGTTTGCAGATCTTGCAGTAGCCAATCGAAAGATAAAATCCCAGTTTTTTGCCCAGATCAACCTGATCGTCGATTGGCGCCAAATCTCCAACCTGATCAACAAACATTATAGCAGAGGAATGAGTGCCACAGGCCAGCCTTGTTACGATGGGTTGTTACTTTTCAAGATGGGTCTGTTACAGACATGGTATGGATTAAGTGATTATGAGATTGAAGATAGACTGAACGACAGTATCTCTTTCAGCAAGTTCTGTGGCCTGCCTCTTGACAAATCTGCGCCGGACAATTCTACCCTAAGCAGGTTCAGGACTGAACTTACAGAGAAGAAAGTTTATGAAAAGCTTTTCAGAGCGATGAACAAGCAGTTGGAGAAACATCAGATTATTGTTAAAAAAGGTATTCTGGTGGATGCCAGTATAACCGATAGTCCCTTGAAGCCAAAAGGGAAAGCGAATTACGAAATAGTGACCGACCGGGAACAGGAAGAAATCAGTGAGCAGGAGATTGCGGCTGTGAAAATGGTAAGGGTAAATTCCCCAGGAGTGGATACCGAAGCTGCATGGGTAAAAAAAGCAGGTAAACTTCGTTATGGTTATAAGAAACATGTGGTCACGGATGAAGAAGGTCTGGTACTGGGATTACTTACCACGGCAGCAAACCTCAACGAAATCACCAATTTGGAAGATGTACTGGACACATTGGAAATAGCAGAAGGCACACGGGTAAAAGCAGACAAAGGCTATCAGTCCCAGAAGAACAGAGATCTTCTGGGAGAAAAAAAACTGAAGAACCATATCATGAAAAAAGCCAAGAAAAACCAGCCGCTTACAGCATGGGAAATAAAGTTCAATAAGCTGATAAGTAAGACCAGATACAAAATAGAACGAACGTTTGGAGGGATGAAACGGTGGTTCAACTCAGGGAGTGCAAAATACAGAGGGCTAGCAAAGATGCATACCCAGAACCTGATGGAAGCTATCGCCTATAATTTATACCGAAGTCCAGGGATAATTGTGTCCAATGCAAAAAATAGCTAACAAAAGCTGATAAAAAAACTTTCTGTCGGTCTTTGAACCGAACGTTAGTGCTGAATTTATTGAAAATGAACTATAAAAATCCTCCAAAATCATAAAATAGAGGCAAAGAAAATTTATCTACGGTTATGCAACGGTCTTGCTCTGCAAACAAAAGTAAAGTATCTTCTTTAGATAAGTTGTTTAATAGTGCGAAATAAAAAACTTTGGCACTTCCCTGATTTTGATCGATTTCGTTAAAAGCTGCGCCGTTTTTAAAAGCGGTGGCATTATACTGATAAGAGGTTTCAATGGTTTCAATTATAGCTGCAAATTTGAGGTGATTTGATTTTAAATCTTTCAATAGTTTTTCGGCTGGATTTTTCATCATCATTATTAAGGATTTAAATATAAATATAAAACAGAGTTGAATATGCTTATTAAACCTTGATTGCTGAGCATTATCTCAAAAATGTTGCGCTATTTCCTGATAAGTAGCATAAAATTAATTAATCAAGGAGAACACAGTGCTTACAGCGCTGGGTAGTTATTGAAATGAAATAAAGGATTGAGATAGATTTTTAAACAATTTATATACAGCCTAATGTTCGCCGCTGTCTCTTATCCTATTTTTTAGACTATCTTTTTTGTTTGTCCGATAGCTCGGAATTCCCTCAGGACAACAAAATAATAGAGCTCATCAAAAAGCTTCAAACAAAAAAAGCCCTGATTAGAATCAGCGCTTTTAAAATTTTTGAAGCTTTCAGCCTTTTGACTTCCGCTTTCAGCTTTCATTTAGAATTTCTCGAAAGCAGTGAAATAGAAGCTCCCTTCAATTTCAGCATTCTCATCAGAATCTGAACCGTGAACTGCATTAGCATCAATAGATTTTGCGTATTTGTTACGAATGGTGCCTTCCACTGCATCAGCAGGGTTGGTAGCACCAATTAATTTTCTAAAATCTTCTACTGCATTGTCTTTCTCTAAAATAGCTGCTACAATTGGTCCAGAAGACATGAAGCTTACTAAATCGTTAAAGAAACCACGTTCTTTATGTACTGCGTAAAATTTGCTCGCCATCTCAGGAGATAGTTGCGTATATTTCATTGCTACAATTTTAAAACCATCTGCGATGATATCGTTTAAAATTGCTCCAATATGTCCATTTGCTACTGCATCTGGCTTAATCATTGTAAATGTTCTGTTGGTTGCCATTGTTGTCTTTTTTAAAATTGCTGCAAAAATAGGCTTTTAAAAGCGTAACAAAAAAGTATAGTGCAAATTTTCAGAGGATTTGTTTAACTTCGCCCTCTTACAAAATTAAATGATTGATTTAGCCACTCTTAAGGATAAACTAGCCGAACCTTGTCAGATTGTTATTACCACGCATCATAAGCCTGATGGGGATGCAATGGGTTCATCTTTGGGCTTGTATAATTATCTTATACAGAAAGGACATCATGTAAAAGTGATTTCTCCAACTGATTACCCTTATTTTTTGCAGTGGTTGCCAAACAATCCTGAGGTTGTTATTTATACCGAAAAAGAAGAGGAAAGTAAGAAATTAGTTGCAGAAGCTGAGCTGATTTTTTGTTTAGATTTTAATGCGCTTTCGCGGATTAATGAGCTGGGTGAAGAGGTAAGAAAATCGTGGGCTATCAAAATTATGATTGATCATCATTTAGAGCCTGAAGATTTCGACGACTACCGTCACTGGAGTATCAATGCTTCTTCTACTGCCGAGTTGATTTATGATTTTATTGCTAATCGGTTAAATGATGGCAATTTGATTAATAAGGATGTAGCCACTTGTTTATATACTGGTATCATGACAGATTCTGGTTCTTTCCGTTTTCCAAATGTGACCTCAAATTTGCACCGTATTGTGGCAGATTTAATTGATGCGGGAGCAGAAAACTGGAGAATTCATCAGCAGGTATATGATAATACCACAGAAAACAGATTGAGATTTTTGGGTTTCTGTTTAACCAACCGTTTAGAAGTTTTTAGGGAATTTAATACTGCTTTAATCAGCGTAAGCAAAGAAGATTTGAAGCCTTATGATGTACAAACGGGAGATACCGAAGGCATTGTGAATTATGCGCTGTCTATAAGTGGCATTAAATTGGCAGCGTTCATTGTGGAAAGGTCAGATAAAGTGAAACTTTCATTACGTTCTACAGGAACTTTCCCTGCAAACGAAATCTGCAAGAAATACTTTAATGGTGGTGGCCATAGAAATGCAGCTGGAGGCGCATCAGATGAATCATTTGCAGAAGTGGTCAAAAAATTTAAAAGTATATTACCAGAATATAAAAACTTATTATTGCAGTAGATTTTGGAGAATAGCAAGTAATAAGCAGCTAGTATAAAGTAGCAAGACAAGTTAGCTCACCTTGATTGGAGCATATAGTGTGAAAACAATAAATAAATAATAAGAAAACCTCCAGAGAGGTTCTTGAATGCAATTAAAAAACAATAAGAATAAATGAAAACTAGATTATTAGTAGTATTAACAGTAGCTGCATTAGGTTTTGCAGCTTGTAATGGAGGATTTAAGAAAGGACCAGCGGGTTTACTTTATAACATCCATAATGATGTAAAAGGAGATTCAATCGCAGAAGGTGATTTTATTAGTTTACAGGTGATTGCTAAAACTGAAGGCGACTCGGTGATGTATAACACCTATGATTTTGGTAAAGCGACACAAACTTTAGTTCCAAAGCCAACTTATGATGGAGATTTGTTTTATGCCATCAAAATGTTAACCAAAGGAGATAGCGCAACCATTAAAATTGATTTAGACTCGGCAGCTGCAAAAGGGCAACCAAAACCTCAAGGTATCAAAGGAAAATATTTGATTTATACTGTTAAAATAGAAGAAGTAATTCATAAAGACACAGCAAATCAGCAAGCTTTTCAGGCTAAAATTCAGGCTTTCTTTAAAACTGAAGGGGATAAAGCAAAGTCTTCAGAAGTTGTAAAAGTTCAGAAATATATTGACGATAATAAGTTAAAAGTAGAGAAACTGCCTTCAGGTTTGCAGATTGCGATTGTTACAGCAGGTAAAGGTGAAATACCAGTTAAAGGAGATAGTGTGGATGTAAACTACGTAGGGCAATTGGTTAGTGGTAAAATATTTGATACCAGTAGAGAAAATATTGCAAAACTTCACAAAGACATTTATAATCCACAAAGACCTTATGCACCATTGGCTTTCACTTTAGGAAAAGGAAGTTCGATACCAGGTTTTGAAGAAGCTATCCTTCACATGAAAAAAGGTGAAAAAGCAATCGCGATCATTCCTTCGAGTTTAGGATACGGTGAGCAAGGAATGCCAGGAAGTCCAATAGGGCCATTTACACCCTTGGTTTTCGAATTAGAATTAATGAATGTTATTCATAAAGATAGCGTAGCGGTTATTCCAAGCGCAATGAAAAACTAAAGAAAAAGGATTTTATAAATCCAATTCAATAGATTAAAGAAAAAGAGGCTGTTTGCACATTTATGTGACAGCCTCTTTTTTTATTTCTTAATTTCGGCTCAATGATACTGACAGATACCCATACTCATATCTATTACGAAACTGATGAGGAGAAATTAGCACAGCAAATGCAAAGGTGCAGAGAAAACGGTATTCATCGCTTGTTTCTTCCTAATGTAAATAGTGCATCCATTCCTTTAGTTTTAGGCTTAAGTAAAAGATATCCTGAAGTTTGTTTCCCAATGTTAGGGCTGCATCCTTGTGATGTGAAGGAGGATTATGAAAAAGAGTTGTCTCAAATCTATGAGGTCGCAGAAAAAGAACGGGTGTACGCCATAGGAGAGATTGGGATGGATCTATATTGGGATAAAACTTTTATTAAAGAGCAGCAACATTCATTTCGGACCCAAATTGCCTGGGCAAAGGAGTTAGATTTACCGATTGTCATTCATTGCCGAGATGCTTTTGAGGAAGTTTTTGAGGTATTAGAGGATCTAAAAGATGAAAAACTAAGAGGTATTTTCCATTGTTTCACTGGGAATTTAGAACAAGCACAAAAAGTTATTCAACTTAACTTTTACTTAGGAATAGGGGGTGTTTTGACGTATAAAAAAGCAGGTTTAGCTGAGGTGATTCAAGACATAGACTTAAAGCACCTTGTTTTAGAAACCGATGCACCTTACTTGGCTCCGGTACCCTATCGGGGTAAACCTAATGAAAGCGCTTACCTCATTCATGTAGCACAAAAGTTGGCTGTTATAAAAGGGATGAGCTTGGAACAAGTTGCCGAAATTACGACAGCAAATTCAATTAAAGTTTTTGGCGTGTAGATTAAAATTGTTTATTTGTATAGCTGTAAAAAATCCCAAGCAAAAGAATGACTAAAATATTCGTAATATATACTGGCGGGACCATTGGAATGATTACCGAGCCTGCAACCGGTGTATTAAAGCCTTTCAACTTCGAGCAAATTATAGAACATGTGCCTGAGTTAAGAAGGATGGATTATGAGTTAACCGTTCATTCTTTTAATCCCATTATCGACTCCTCCGACATGACACCCGAGATTTGGGCTTTTTTGGCAAAGTTAATTGAGGATAATTACGAAGAGCATGATGGTTTTTTAATTTTACATGGCTCAGATACGATGGCATTTACCGCATCGGCCCTAAGCTTTATGTTGGATGGTTTGAGCAAGCCCGTTATTTTTACTGGGTCTCAGCTCCCTATTTCAGAGGTGAGGACAGATGCTAAGGAAAACTTTATCACCGCTTTAGAAATCGCTTCAGCAAAACTGGAGGATGGCAGAGCGAGGGTTCCGGAGGTTTGTATCTATTTTGAGAATAAGCTTTACAGAGCCAATAGAACTTTTAAATATAACTCAGCAAAATTTGAGGCTTTCAGATCGCCCAATTACCCAGTTTTAGTAGAAGCAGGGGTACATATTAAATATAACGATGCAGCTATTTTAAAACATGACCGAGCTAAATTACGGGTACATACTTCCGTAAGTAATAATATTGGCGTTCTGAAATTATATCCAGGGATTAGTCCCGAGATTGTAGATGCCGTTCTAAATTCGGATGCCGAAGCGATCATTATGGAAAGCTTTGGTACTGGCAATACCTCCACCGCACCTTGGTTTCTAGACCGGTTAAGGAAAGCCATAGAAAACGGAAAAATCATTCTTGATATTTCTCAATGTAAAGCAGGTTCGGTAGAAATGGGGCGCTATGCTACCAGTAGCGAGCTTAAGACGATGGGGGTGATCAACGGCTATGACATGACTTTTGAGGCCGCAGTGACTAAATTGATGTATCTATTGGGTCGAAAATATCCAAAAGATAGATTGTTAAGACGGTTAAGTACGCCTATTAGAGGGGAGTTCACTAAAATATAAAAGCCTAAGAAACAGCCTTCTTCTTCTCCTGTTGTAAACACTCCTTTCAATCAGTCCGTCCAGATTTGAAAACCTCAGCTCTCTAAATAGTTGATATTCAGAATTGATGATTCAGCAACAACACTAAATGTAATGAGCTCTAAATCAGATAACTTAGGCTTTATAGGTTTAAAATAAAAATTATCGGAAATTACCATTTCCCTAAAAGTCTTTAAAATTAATTCGTATTTTTGAATAAGGCTGTTCATAATTTTAACTGATTGCAAATCAATACAGTATACTATTTTATGGTGATATGAACAACCTTTTTTATAATGCACTACAGGTTAATAAAATGAGATATAAGAAGTTTTTAGATCAATCAATAGATTATAATTTATTGAAAGCTTAACTATTTCCAAACTTATTAACTATTTTAGCGACTAATAATGGCATATTTTGCTTCGAATTCAATGAGAATAATTAAGTACATAACATTTATTTTATCACTGCTGGTTATGGCGGGACACGATCTTGTCCCTCATCTCCATGATGATGAACATGTTATGGCTGAATATTCTACCACAATACCCCATTCCTCAAATAATGGGTTGTCGGATCTTCAATACGCTTTTTCGCATTTTCAGCATAGTGTGGATGAAAAGCGCTTAGTTTATTTAGGAGGGGTTGAAAATAAAGTAGTTCCTCAAATAAATAATTTTTACAAACACTTCTTTTTTACTGGTTCAGAGTATTCTTTGGTTTGGTATTCCAATCATAAGAAACAACGTTATTGGGAGCGTGTCACTATATCATCCAGTTACATTTCAAGCACTTCCTTCTTACGAGGCCCCCCTTCCTGTTAATTTTCTTTAATCGTATTAATTGAATTGAGTCTTAAATTGTGTTTTGACTTGAATGCTCTTGTTTATTACTTTACTGTAATTCGACAATTTCTAAATTAATACCTCCCTACAATATAGCTGTAATCATGTTTCAAAAGTGAATAACTCCACTTGGTTTGCTGTGCAAAAGATCGGGGCTTACTGCTATTAAAGTCTATTAAATACCATTTAACTAATACATTCTAATGTTAGATAAGATCATACAATTTTCGATAAAAAACAAATTAATTATCGGACTATTTACCCTTGCTTTAATAGGCTGGGGTAGTTATTCCCTTACAAAGCTCCCCATAGACGCTGTCCCTGATATTACAGATAATCAGGTAATGGTAATCACAGTATCTCCAACCTTAGCAGCACAGGAAGTTGAACAATTGGTCACCTTTCCGGTAGAACAGACGATGGTAAGTATTCCTGGTATAAAGGATATGCGTTCTTTCTCCCGCTTTGGACTTTCCATTGTTACCATTGTTTTTGAAGAAAACGTGGATTTATACTGGGGTAGGCAACAAGTGCAGGAACGTCTTACACTTGCTGCAAATAATATTCCTGGAGGAGTCGGAAAGCCAGAAATGGCTCCCGTTACCACTGGACTTGGTGAAATTTACCAATACGTCATCCACCCCAAAAAAGGTTACGAAGATAAATATGATGCTACCGAACTGCGTACCATACAGGATTGGATTATTAAACGTCAGTTATTGGGCACTCCAGGAGTAGCTGAAGTGAGCGGGTTCGGAGGTTTCGTAAAACAATATGAAATAGCTGTTGATCCCGACAAGCTGAGAAGCATGAATATTACGATTTCAGATATTTTCAGTGCTTTGGAGAAAAACAACCAGAACACAGGCGGAGCTTACATTGACAAAAATCCAAATGCATATTTCATCCGCAGTGAAGGGTTGATTAAAAGCCTTGATGAAATCAACAAAGTTGTGGTTAAAGCCAGAGGAAACGGAACACCAGTGCTTATTAGGGACGTGGCGAAAGTTCAGTTCGGACATGGGGTCCGTTATGGAGCTGCCACTCGTAATGGACAGGGCGAGGTGGTAACCGGAATCGTCATGATGTTGAAGGGAGCTAATTCCTCTGAAGTAATATCAGATGTAAAAGAGAAGATTGAACAAATAAAAAAAACATTGCCGGAAGGCGTAACAATAGAACCTTATCTTGATCGAAAAAAACTCGTTGACAGTGCTATTTCAACTGTAGTAACCAACCTTGCCGAAGGTGCACTGATCGTAATTTTCGTTTTGATTTTATTTCTTGGAAACCTTCGTGGCGGTTTAGTGGTTGCTTCTGTAATCCCACTTTCCATGCTGTTTGCAATAGCTATGATGAACCTGTTTGGGGTGTCCGGAAATTTGATGAGCTTAGGAGCCATCGATTTTGGATTAATTGTAGATGGAGCCGTCATAATCGTGGAGGCGGTGATGCATCGTATCATCCAGAGTAAACATCACCATCAGGGAATAACTAAGTTATCATCCACACAAATGGATGCAGAAGTTAAGGAATCAGCTGGCAAAATGATGAGTTCAGCTGCGTTTGGTCAGATTATTATACTTATCGTTTATCTTCCACTTTTAGCACTTGTAGGCGTAGAGGGGAAGATGTTTGGACCAATGGCACAAACTGTTTCTTTCGCAATTTTAGGGGCTTTTTTATTATCCCTTACTTATGTACCAATGATGTCAGCCCTTGCATTGAGTCGTAAAACACATCATAAGTATAACTTTTCCGACCGAATGATGGATTTCTTTCAACGTGTTTATCGTCCGGTTATAGAAACAGCTATTCACAAAAAATTATTGGTAGTGATAATTGCTATAGGTCTTTTTATTATAACTATAATTACCTTCATGCGTATGGGTGGTGAATTTATTCCACAGTTGGATGAAGGCGATTTTGCAGTTGAAACACGTGTTCCTGTTGGAAGTTCCATTCAGCAAATGATCGATGTTTCCCAAAAAGCGCAAACAATCATACTAAAGAATTATCCTGAAGTAAACCAGATTGTAAATAAGATTGGCTCAGGAGAAATCCCGACAGATCCGATGCCTATTGAGGCGGGCGACATGATGATTATACTAAAACCTAGAAAAGAATGGACAAGTGCCAGTTCAAGGGAAGAATTAGTTCAAAAGATGCAGAAATCACTTTCTGTGATTCCCAATGCCACATTCAGTTTCCAGCAACCGATTCAAATGCGTTTTAATGAGTTGCTTACCGGTGCAAAGCAGGATGTTGTAATTAAGATTTATGGTGAAGATCTGAATACCTTATCAGACCTAGCAAATGGTGTTGGAAAAAATATCAGATCAGTTGATGGGGTGGAGGATTTGTATATCGAAGAGGTGACCGGATTGCCTCAGATACGAATTCAGCTTAATAGGGATAAATTGGCACAGTATGTCATGAATGTCGAAGACATCAACAATGCCATTGAAACTGCTTTTGCAGGTAAATCAGCTGGGCTCGTTTATGAAGGAGAGCGCCGCTTTGATTTAGTTGTAAGGTTGGACAGTGCTTACCGTACAGATATTACAGATGTGCAGAACTTATATGTAAACACTCCATCGGGTCAGCAGATTCCTTTAAGCGAAGTGGCTAATATATCATACAAACCTGGCCCAGTTCAGATCCAGCGTGATAATGCAAAACGTAGAATAACCATAGGTTTTAACGTTCGTAACCGTGACGTACAGAGTATCGTCAACGATATTCAGAAAATAATAGATTCAAAAGTTAACCTGCCAGCAGGTTATTATGTTACCTATGGTGGTCAATTCCAGAATTTAAAAGAAGCTACTCAGCGCCTTTCAATTGCCGTACCCGTAGCTATGTTACTTATTTTGTTGTTGCTATATTTTACTTTTGGTTCCATTAAGCAAAGCCTCTTGATCTTTACCGCTATTCCATTATCTGCTATTGGAGGCGTTTTTGCCCTGTTGATAAGAGGAATGCCATTTAGTATTTCTGCTGGTGTAGGTTTCATCGCATTATTTGGTGTTGCAGTATTAAATGGAATTGTCCTGATAGCAGAATTTAACCGTCTTGCTAAAGAAGGGGTTGATGATATTTACGAAAGGGTACTCAAGGGAACCCGTGTGCGGTTAAGACCTGTATTAATGACGGCCACAGTAGCTTCTTTAGGGTTTCTGCCAATGGCTATTTCATCAACTTCTGGTGCGGAGGTACAACGACCTTTGGCAACGGTGGTAATCGGGGGATTGCTTACTGCAACGTTGCTTACATTAATCGTATTGCCAGTTTTATACATCTATTTTACCAAGAAAGTAAAAATTAACCCTAAAGCAGTAACAATAATCACAGTATTTATTTTATTAGGAAGCCTTTTATACCCTACTTCTCCACTTAGGGCTCAGGAGATTACACAAGCTCCTGTTAGGCCGTTAACGCTACAACAAGCAATTGGTGAAGCTTTAAAAAACAACAATAGTATAAAAATTGCTCAGTATCAAACTGACCTGCAAAAAGCCATGAAGCGAGGGTCGGTAACTATTCCAAAGACCGATCTATTCTACACACAAGGGGTCGTGAGCAATCCCACCGTACAGGATAATATTTTAAATGTTACCCAACGATTAGATTTTCCTACACTTTACAGCAGTCAGTCTAAACTGGCCAGTGAAAGGGTTATCAGTAGTGAAAAACACAAAATTATCAAAGAAAATGATCTGGTAAATGATGTAAAATCTGCTTACCTGCAATATGTCTATGTAGCAGAAAAAAGAAGGTCATTACTTTACCAAGATAGCATTTACAAAAATTTGGATAGATCTAGCAATATACGGTATCAGGCGGGAGAATCTACAAAACTGGAAAGTGTTACTTCCTCTGTCCAATCTATGCAGATAAAAAACAGGATTGAACAAAATAATGCGGATATCGAGATTTCGAAGAAACAGCTACAAATGTTATTGAATACACAAGACGACATTGTCATAGCTGATTCCTTACTGTTACAGAGAAAGCCCGTTTTATCTGCTGACAGCAATTCCGTAACACAAAGCCCACTTATTCAATATCTACAACAGGAGTTAAAAGTAAATGAGCAACAGACTAAGGTCGAAAGAAACAGGATGCTTCCTGATATTATATTGGGCTACAGTAGCCAGACATATAAAGGGTTTCAAAATATCAATGGGATAAATCGTGAGTTTACCAGTAGTAACCGTTTTTCCTTTTATCAATTTGGGCTGGCTATTCCCATTTTTCCAGGTGGATACCGTTCAAAAATAAATGCTGCGAAAATAAATGAAAATATCGCCCAATCTCAGGTAGCTCTCACTAAGACCACATTGCAAGGTGAGTTGCAAAGGCTGGTGCAGCAATATAACAAACTTCAAAACACCTTAACCTATTATCAAAAACAGGCTTTGCCACAGGCAGAACTAATAATTGATAATTCCGACAAGGGCTTTAAAAGTGGCGACATTTCTTACATGCAGCATCTGCAAAATCTGACATTGGCAATTAATATCCAGTCAGATTACCTAGATAATCTTTACTGGTATAATCAGTCAGTGATTTCAATTGAAACCCTCTTAGGTACCAAATAATTAACGATTAATTAAATATACAGAAATGAACTTATCATTAAATAAAAATACTTCGATAGCAATGTTGACTCTTTTGTTCCTGGCAGCTTGTGGTAACGAACAACAATTAGCAGATACCATTACAACTGCAGATGCAGCTGCAAACTCGAAGGATAGTATGTCAACTACAGCAAAGCAAATCGTATTTACATCTGAACAATACCAACTGGCTGGTATAGCTATGGGGGCTGTTGAAATGCGGAATTTGAGTAATATCGTAAAGTTAAGTGGAATAATTGATGTAGAACCTAACAGTATGGCTACGGTATCTGCTCCATTGGGAGGTTATATTAAGACTGCCGGTCTACTTCCAGGACAGGCAGTGAGAAAAGGACAGGTTTTAGCAACCATAGAAAACCCTGAATTTATCAATATGCAACAGGATTATCTGGAGAGCAAAGGCCGCTTGCAATATCTTGAACAGGAATACAAACGTCAGCAAAAATTAAGGGATGAAGACGTGAATGCTGCAAAGACATTTCAACAGGTAGCATCTGATTATAGAGTAATGCAGGCCACCATCAATGGGCTGGAACAAAAACTGGCATTAGCAGGTATAAAGACCTCTGCATTACAATCAGGAAAAATAACACGGACAGCTAATCTATATGCCCCTATAAGTGGATATATTAAGACCAGCAATGTAAACATTGGCAAATATGCAAATCCCACAGATGTGTTATTTGAAATTATCAATAAAGATGATCTGCATCTAGCATTAAATGCTTTTGAAAAAGATTTGGGAAAAATAAAAGTAGGACAAACCGTTAAATTTTCATTAGCCAACGAAAATAATTTCAACCGTAAAGCTAAGGTATTTCTTATGGGTCAGTCAACAGGTGATGACAGAATAGTACCTGTTCACTGCCATTTAACTAATCAAAAAGACCCTTCCCTCTTACCTGGAATGTATGTAAAAGCTTGGATTGAGACCAGCACAGAAAAACAGTATGCGGCACCGTCTGAAGCAATTGTTCAGTTAGAGGGAAAAGATTACCTGATTTTGCAAACAGGTCAATCCTCAACTGGGTATACCTTTAAGTTGGAAGAAATTATAAAAGGGACAGAACAGGAAGGTTATACTGCAGTAACGCTGCCAGAAGGCATGAATATTGCGAATACTAAAGTAGTGGTAAAGAATGCTTATGCGATCCTGTCTGCATTAAAAAATTCAGCAGAAGAGTAACTATAACCCGTTCTATTAAATCATTACATTATGAACATTACAAAAGTATTTTTTTCCCGTCAGTTCCTTTGGGAGATTGTCCGCATTCTAGCTGTCGGAATAGCCAGTTTATTGTTTTATTTACAGGTTGTTCCCCTGCCTGTTTTGCTGGCAGCGATGGCCTTCGGGCTTTACTCATTGATAAAAGTTGCGGCAACCGACTTAATCAAGGAGCGCAAAATAGGCACAGAAATCTTTATTACCATAGCGGTGATCATCTCGGTTCTGGGTAATGAATATCTTGCCGGATCGGTTGTATTGATGATTATTCTTATTGCGGAATACATAGCAAGTGCAAGCGGAGAAAGAGCAAGGGCATCAATTAAAGAATTGATAGGTTCTGTACCAAAGAGCGCTATAATAAAAAAAGATGGCAGAGAGGAAACTGTGCAGATAAATGATCTAAAGATCGGTGATATTGTTTTAGTTAGGGCGGGTGAGAAAATTCCGGTTGACGGAAAAGTTACAGGGGGATCGGGTTCAGTTAATCAGGCTCCTATTACAGGTGAGAGTACACCACAGGAGAAGATGGTTGGTAGTGATGCGTTCGCAGGAACAATTGTTGAATTAGGTGCCTTGGATATAGAAATGACAAAAGCAGGAAAAGACACGGTCTTTTCCCGCATCATTTCTTTGGTTGAAGAAGCTGAAAGCCAGCAAGCCCCTATAGAAAAATATACAGACAAGGTTGCTTCTTATTTGATCCCTGTTGTATTCATTTTTGTGGGTGCTGTATATTTTTTTACACGTGATGTTAAACTGATTATTGCCCTACTAATTTTTACCTCTCCAGCTGAACTGGGATTGGCGACACCCCTAGTTACCCTTGCAGCAATTGCCCGAGCTGCAAGGGAAGGCATTCTTATTAAAGGTGGCTTATTCTTGGAAGAGCTTTCTAAAGTGACTACTATAGTTTTTGATAAAACAGGCACATTAACTATAGGAAGCCCCATTGTTAACAAAGTTGAAATAATAGACAAAGACTTTAATGAAGTTGAGTTGGTGCGATTTGCAGCGGTGGCGGACAGGCGTTCAAGCCACCCGCTTGCCAAAGCAATTTTAAGCTATGCAGATACTTTAAAAGTGGATTATCCGGAACCAACCCATTTTGATGTAATTAAAGGAAGAGGGGTTAAAGCAGAGGTAGATGGAAAATCCCTCTTACTTGGAAACAAATCTTTTATGGAAGAAAGCAAGGTGACAGTGTCTAAAACAAGGGTAAATATTACAGATACGGCTATTTACCTTGCAGCGGACCAAAAACTACTTGGCGTATTCTATGTATCTGATGCTATCAGAAAAGGTGCAAAGACCATGATTAAGGGATTAAGAAAAAGCGGCATCAGAAACATTGTGATGCTAACCGGTGACAATCCTGAAACAGCAAAATTTGTTGCTGAGCAGGTAGGTATAACTGATTTCCGAGCTAATTTATTACCAGAAGATAAAATTAATATTATAAAGGAATTACAAGGTGATGGTGCAAAAGTGGCGATGGTTGGCGATGGCATTAATGATGCACCAGCCCTGGTTCAGGCAAATATCGGAATCGCAATGGGTGCTATGGGAACTGAAGCAGCAATGGAAGCGGCAGACATTGTGCTGGTGCAGGATAAACTCGAAAAAATAGCCAGAGCAAGGGCGATTAGTAAAAGAGCCTTCCGAACCATTCGCGAAAACATCTTTGTTGGCGTTGGGGTGGTTCATGTCATTGGCATTACGCTGGTGTTACTAAAGATTATTGGGCCTGTAGAGGCGGCGGCCATTCACCTGCTTCCTGATACTTTGGTATTTATCAATTCAATAAAACTTTTGCGGGTAAAAATCAAAGATTAATAACATTCTCAGATTCCAACTATAATTATACAATATAGATTA
>JAHJVW010000114.1 GCA_018828585.1 Bacteroidota bacterium | reverse complement strand
TTAGTATACAAAACTTTGGGTCTATTAAAAATAGGCAAACGTTGACATTTGAAGCAGATAAATCAAAACATCTTGAAGACACATATATTATAAATACAAATGGATTTAGACTTTTAAAAATAGCTTTGATTTACGGTGCAAACGCATCAGGAAAAACTACAATACTGAAAGCTCTTCAATTTTTAAGGAATATAGTCTTAGAACCTGAAATGAAAAAAACTGAAGAATTGGAATTTCAGCCATTTTTATTTGATCAAGAGACGCCAAATCAGAATTCAATAATAAGTATTGAGTTCCTTCATGATGAGATTAAATTTTTTTATGAAGTTGAGTTTTTTAAAAGAGCTATAGTAAGTGAAATATTAAACTTTTATAATCCAAGTAAGGCTAATGTATTTAAAAGGAAAACAGACATTATTAATCAATTAACCGAGATTAAGTTTGGAAGTAAAATAAAAATTGACAAGACTATCGAAAAGAATTTGGAAGCAAATACACTTTGGAATAATACTGTTTTAGGTGGGTTTCTAAAAACAAATGTTGATGTTAAAGAATTAAAACAAGCGACAGATTGGTTTGGAGATTATCTGCGCCCATTAGTATTTACAAATACTGTATTGGAAAATTTTGTAACAGCAAAGATTGAAAATGGAGACCTGTCTAAAATGGATGTAGTAAACATTTTAAAGAAAGCGGATTTCCATATTTCAGATTTAATAATTGATGAAGAAGAAAGAGAAATTCCTAATGGATTGATTGATTTTCTAAAAAAACAATTAAATGAAACTCCTGATTCGTTAAAAAAATTAGAGGAAAAGGGCAAATTTACAAAGAGAAATATTGAATTTGAGCATACTGTTAATGAATTAAAATATTCTTTGCCAATAGATTCTGAATCTCAAGGGACGAGAAGGTACTTCGGATTTGCAGGACTTTTGGCATTACTAATAAAGAATTCAACTGCTTTCCCTATTGATGAACTGGAATCATCACTACATCCAGATTTATACATTCATTTTATCTTATCTTTTTTGCTGAATTCGGACAAGTCTCAAATTATTACAACCACACATAATAGAGAGATACTGGATAATAAGGATGTATTTAGAAATGACGCAATTTGGTTTACAGATAAAAACGAAAATTGCTCAACTGAAATTTATTCATTAGCTGATTTTGATAGTTCGATTGTAAGAAATACTACTAACATCTTGAATGCTTATAAAAGTGGAAAATTAAAAGGCACACCAAATTTGGGGGATAACTTCATTGAAGTAAAATGAGACAATCTAGAAAAATAAGATATCGAACAGAACCTTCCTTCGCTTTTGTAGTTGATGGAGAAACAGAAGTGTGGTATTTACAAATGCTTAAGCGTAATGAAAGGAATCTAAGATTAAATATTAAACCTGAAATACCCAACAAGAAAAGTATTGAGGAACAGTTTAATTTAGTCATTGATTTAGCAGAAAGTGAATATTTGAAGGTATTCTGGATAGTTGATCTAGATACAATTATCAAAGAAACAAGAGAGACTTCAAAAGGAAAAATAACTTCGATGCAAACTTTTATTAAATTTCAAAAAATCATTAAAAGGGACTTCAAAAATGTGATTGTTATTACTAATAACCCTTGCCTTGAATATTGGTTTTTATTGCATTTTGATAAAACAACAAAAATTTTTGATACTTGTTTAAAAGCTGAAAACCAGCTTAAAATACATTTGAAAGACTATGATAAAACTCAAAAATATTTTACTAAACAAGACAACGATATATATTTAAAATTAAAACCATATATAAAAACTGCTATAAGTAATTCTTTTAGTCTAGGACAATTTGATTTACAAGAAACCAATAAATCTGTTTGTGAAATGTACTTATTATTTAGGTGTGAAGAACTGAAAAAATACTATGAATAATCTTTATTCTATTTTAAGTATTCTATTAATTGTCACTTAAATTGAAAATTAGTTAAATAATCTAGCAAAAGTAAAACAATGAGAAAAATCATTTCATTTATGCACTCCAGCTGTTCGAGCTGTTAGCTTGCGCACCTCGAACTTCAAATAATAAGGATTTGCAATCCGCCTAGACTTTGCAAGTGAGATGCTTCCTGTCGTCAGCATGACGAACACTCAAGCGTCACCTTGAGGTACGAAAGGTCTCACCAGCAAGTAAACTAAAGTGTTGTAAAAAAATAAAGTATTAAATAAACTATTGATATCTCTGCTAGAACTTTAAAGACCTTTCCATCATCTGTTTTCGTAACTTTTTAATGAAATAGGCACTTTAAATTAATTTTCAAGATAATTCTGATTAAATTAAACTTCTTAATTCAATCAACATGAAAAAAACCTTACTATTTCTTGTTATCTCAGTGATATCAATTGTCACTTTTGCTCAAAGCAAGAGAAAACTCAATCCAAATGATGTTTATCATTATCAAAGTATCAATAATCCACAAGTGTCGCCAGATGGTAAATGGGTTTTGTATGCTGTATCCACGCCCGACTCGGTAAAGAATAAAAGCACTTCCGATTTATTTCAGACATCTTGGGATGGAAAAGAAACCATCCAACTGAGCTATTATGGCAATGGTGGTGGAAACGCGACTTTTAGCCCGGATGGTAAATATATTTCTTTTATTTCTTCAAAAGCGGTAGATAGCGTAGATAATGCGCAACTATGGTTAATGGATAGGAAAGGGGGAGAAGCTTTTCAATTTAGCCAATTGAAACAAGATTTACAGAGTTATGTATGGTCTCCAGATGGCAGCAAAGTGCTTTTATTGATGAAAGATGCTGAAAAGAAAAATAAGAAATCAAAAACAAAGGAGCCAATAGTCAGCACTAGGTATCACTACAAACAAGATGTAGCGGGCTACACAGATTCAACAACTACGCATTTGTATGTGATGGATATCAAAACCAAAGAATTGATTCAATTAACCGATGGTATTTATTCAGAAAGTCAAGCATCATGGTCACCAGATTGTTCCAAGATAGCATTTGTAAGTAATAGAACTGCTGATCCTGATCGGAATAGTAATTCAGATATCTTCGTGATCGAAGCTAAAAAAGGTACCCAAATTAAGCAATTAACCACTTGGAAAGGTGAGGACAGGAGTCCTGTTTGGAGTAAAGACGGTAAATATATTGCTTATTTGCGCTCTACTGCGGATGATACTTATATCAATTACGATCAAAATATATTGTCCATCATGAAGCCAGATGGTAGTGACGTGAAATTACTAACTGTATCTATGGATCGTCCAGTTTCGAACCCTAAATGGGGTAAAGACGATAAAAGCATTTACTTTTTGGTAGATGATGACAGGCAATCTTATATCTCGAAAGTAGATTTGATCTCAGGTAAAATAGATCAAGTGATTGGCGGCGATCGTAGTTTCTCTGATTTAGAAAGTAATCCTAACGGAGAGTGGTTAGGTGTGATGAGTGATCCTATGCATCCTACCAACTTTTATACTTTAGCCAATGGCACTTTAAATAAAATCACCCATGTGAATGACGAATGGGTAAGCCATATTGATTTAGCAAGCGTACAAGGTTTTAAATCAAAAAGTAAAGATGGGACTATGGTTTCTGGCTTATTTTTTACTCCAGCAGGAGTGAAGGCAGAGAAATTACCTTTCATCTTATTTATCCATGGTGGTCCGGTTGCTCAAGATGAATTTTCCTTTGATTTTTATCGCCAAATGTTAGCCACCAATGGTTATGCAGTTGCAGCGGTTAATTACCGCGGGAGCAACGGAAGAGGAATTGCTTATTCTAAAGCCATTTATGGCGATTGGGGAAATTTAGAAGTCATGGATTTATTAGGTGCAACAGATTACTTAACCAAACAAGGTTGGGTTGATCCTGCTCATTTAGGAATTGGGGGATGGAGTTATGGTGGTATTTTAACCGATTATACCATTGCTACGGATACCAGATTTAAGGCAGCAGCAAGTGGAGCAGGAAGTGCCATGCAATTATCTATGTATGGTATCGACCAATATTTATTGCAATGGAACGAAGAGATTGGATTGCCTTGGGAGAAAAAAGGTTTGGATAGGTACATGAAATTATCTTATCCCTTTACTCATGCTGATAGGATTAAAACTCCTACTTTATTTATGGTGGGACAGAATGACTTTAATGTTCCTTCTGAGGGCAGTGAGCAAATGTACGCAGCTTTAAAAACATTAAATATCCCAACCGAATTGGTGGTTTATCCTAGTCAGTTTCACGGAATAAGTGTATTAAGTTACCAAGCAGATAGATTTAAAAGATATTTAGATTGGTACGGTAAGTATCTGAAATAGAAGTACTTAATTATCGTCAGACTGAGCGGAGTCGAAGTCTATGCGTCTAATGAAGGCCCATTTCGACTTCGCTCAATGTGACAACGTTCTAAAGAAATGGCTTTCTTGTTATATACTAATTTCCATGCCATCTTTAGCAATAGGAATCTTAAAATGATCTTGATGTGCTAATGCATCTTCACCTAAATGAGAAAGTAAAAGATGTTTACATTTAAACTCTTCCTGTTTTCGGATAATCGTTTTATAGTTCAAATGCCCTTTACTTTCTTTTTCATAAAAATTACATTCGCAGATAAATAAATCAGCAGCTTTTGAAAGGTCTATTAAAGTGTCTGTCCATTCGGTATCGCCGCTAAAAGCGATGATTTTATCATCGATAAAAAGCTTTAAGCCATGCGGAAGGGAAGGAGCAGAATGAATCACTGGAAAAGCTTGTAATTTAAAGTAGTCAGTTTCTAATAACTGATTTGTTGGATATTCTTTAAACAGAATCAACCTAAGATCTAGATCTGTTTGCACTCCTGGATATAAAAGTTCTAATAAAGCTAAAGTCTTTTTCTCGATGCCTTTAGGACCGATGATGGTCAAGGTTTTTGTTCGATTGCCGCGAAATAAATCAAGTAATAAAAAAGGCAAACCTCCAAAATGGTCACCATGTAAATGGCTGATTAAAATGAAATCTAAATGAGCAGGTTCTAATTGATTTTTCTTTAAACCGACTAAAGAAGTAACTCCACAATCTAACAGAATTCGAATATCTTCATTTTCTAGGTGAAAACAGGTATTCATGTTTCCTTCGCTCCCAAAAGCATCTCCCGCACCTATAATTGTCAATTTCATAAAATAAATTAATCTTTTTTAAATATAGGAAATCTAACGATAGGCCAATCTTTAGGAGAATTAAAATATTGATAGGATTTTAAGTTGGCATCTACTTCAACTGGATGATTTTTATGTAAATGATTTTTTTGAGTATTTTGTTGAATCGCACTCCATAAACTTGGGATCCCAATTTGAGTATAAAATTTATAAGCTCCTTGCTCTTTAAATTGAAGTATATGTCCAAACTCGTGTTTTACAAGCCATAAATCTTTTTTTAAAGAATAGCTGTCAGAAGATAAAAAGATTCCCAATTCTGGGAGCGTAATTCCATGTCCTTCTCCAATTAATTGAGATTCATAGATTTTCACACCTTCAAATACACCAGCAAGTTTGATCAAGCTTATTTAGATTGGTAAAGTTGATTTCTTAAATAATGGTCTATAATTACCAAAGCCGCCATCGCTTCTACAATAGCTACTGCTCTTGGAACCACACAAGGATCATGACGACCTTTTCCTTTAATCTCAGCAGCTTCACCCGCTTTATTTACCGTTTCTTGATTAGACATAATGGTAGCAACTGGTTTAAAAGCTACCCTAAAATTGATATCCATTCCGTTTGAGATTCCACCTTGCACACCGCCAGAGAAATTAGTTTTAGTTGAAATTTTTCCATTACCATCCGTTTGAAAAATATCGTTATGTTGTGAGCCTCGCATAGTAGAACCATCAAAACCAGAACCATAATCAAAACCATGAACAGCATTGATGCTCAACATGGCTTTACCTAAATCGGCATGTAATTTATCGAAAACAGGTTCGCCTAAACCAACAGGACAGTTTTTGATAAAGCAAGTGATTTTTCCACCAATGGTATCGCCTTCTTTGCGAATGCCGTCAATCAAAGCAATCATTTTTTCGGCTGTTAAAGCATCAACACATCTAACAATATTATTTTCTCTTAGATTGATAAACTCTTCAGCATTGGTAATTTCAACTTCTGGAGCATCCAATTTACCAACGCTACTCACATGCGCCAGTACATCAATCCCTTTTTGCTGTAAATAAAGTTTTGCAATTGCACCAGCAGCCACACGAGCAGCCGTTTCTCGGGCAGAGGAACGCCCGCCACCACGATGATCTCTAATGCCGTATTTTGTTTGGTAAGTATAATCAGCATGAGATGGACGAAAAGTATCTTTATTATGATCGTAATCTTTTGATTTTTGATCTTCGTTCGGAATTACAATTGCCAAAGGTGTACCCGTAGTTTTACCTTCGAAAACTCCAGATAAAATCTGAAAAGTATCTGATTCTTTTCTTTGCGTAGTAATTTTAGATTGACCAGGCTTTCGTTTGTCGAGTTCGTTTTGAATGAAATCTAAATCGACTTCGATGTTTGGAGGACAACCATCAATAATTACCCCAATAGCTTCGCCATGAGATTCACCAAAAGTGGTGATTTTAAAAACTTGTCCGAAGGTGTTTCCTGCCATATTTGAAGTATCAAGTAGTGAGTATCAAGTATCAAGATTTTCCCAAATACCCACTAAAAAATTATTAGTCAATGAAATCAAGCTCTTGAAACTTGATAATTTATCTTTTTACTCTATTTGAAAGCCTAATTTCTTAAAATCTTCCCAGAAATGAGGATATGATTTCTCCACAACTTTATATTCTTCAATGGTCACTTCATTAATCATCATGGCCATGGGTGCAAAAGCCATTGCCATACGATGATCTTCATAAGTTGCAATGGTGATTTTATTTGGAATGGCTAATTCTTGACAATCTAATTGATAAACATCAGCTTGTGTTTCTATTAATTTTACGCCAATTTTTCCTAATTCTGTTTGCAAAGCCAGTATACGATCAGTTTCCTTAATTTTTAAAGTTTCTAATCCTGAAAAGCTAAACTCTTTGCCTTGCAAAGCTGAGCAAACAATGACTGTTTGGGCTAAATCCGGACATTCCTTAAAGTCTAAAGTTTGTAGTTTTATCTCATGAACTACCTTTTCTATAGTAATCCCATCTTCAGAAAAAGTAGTTTCTACTCCAAATAAATTCATAATTAGAACGATAGCACTGTCGCCCTGCAAACTATCTTTCTTTAAGTTAGGCAAATGAACTTTCATATTTTCTGACAGCGCAACAACGCTATACCAGTAAGAAGCAGCACTCCAATCAGGTTCGATTGTTAGTGTTGTTGGCTTAAACTCTTGAGGAGTAATTTCGATGGTATCGCTTTCCCAAGAATAATTAATTCCACATTGTTCCAACATGGATAAAGTCATGTCTACATAAGGTTTAGAGGTCAATTCATCCATAATTTCTAACTGTAAACCTTGCTTTAATGAATTTCCGAGCATTAGTAAGGCAGTTAAAAATTGAGAACTAATATCACCTCTGATAAGAATGTGCTGATGAGTTTGCTCAAAAGCTCCATTGATTTTTACCGGAGGATAACCATCATTTTCTAAATAAGAAATTTGAGCCCCTAAGCTTTTGAGCGCATTTACTAAAATCCCGATGGGACGTTGCTTCATCCTATCGGAACCTGTAATCTCTACTTCTTTACCTTTAAAAGCATAATAAGCAGTTAAAAAGCGCATCGCCGTACCTGCAGGACCAACATTGATGATATCTTTCTCGGGATGATTCAATATTCCATTTAAGGTAACTGTATCAGCAGCTGAGGAAAGGTTATTAATTTTAACTTTTCCTTGGCTTAAAGCTGATAAAATTAAAGCTCGATTACTTTCGCTTTTAGAACCGGTTAAACGGATGGTTTCTTCTTGTTTTAATTCAGCTTTTTGAATGACAATAGATTCCATTATTAACTCAATTCGGCCTTTATTGTATTCATAATGGCGGTTTGCTTACGTATAGACTCACTGTGAATTAGCTCTAAAACTTTCTCGGTGAAATCTTTTTCTAAACTTAGAGCAGATCCATAAGCTGTTCTCTTTTGTAGGATTTCATCCCAACGCGAAACCTGTAGAATGGTTACATTATTATCTCTTTTGTACTCTCCAATTTGGGATACAATTTTCATTCTTTCTCCTAGTTTCTGGAAAATCTGATCATCTATTTTATCAATTTTTTCTCTTAAGCCAGCTAATTTATCAACGAATTCGGCATTTTTTGACTCCGCTTTACGTAAAACAAACCCATCGATCATTTCGCTTAATGCAGCAGGCGTCACTTGTTGTTTAGCATCTGTCCAAGCTACAGAAGGATCAATATGCGATTCAATCATTAATCCTTGCATATCCAAATCCAATGCTTTTTGAGAGATGAAAGGTAATAATTCTCTATTTCCACAAATATGAGATGGATCATTAATAATCGGAAGATCAGGAACTAATGTCTTTAAGCTGATGGCTAGATCCCACATGGGTTCGTTACGAAAAGCAGTTTTTTCGAAAGAGGAGAAACCTCTATGTATTGCCGCCAATTTAGTAATACCAGCTTGATTGATACGTTCTAAAGCACCTATCCACAAAGAAAGATCTGGATTAATAGGGTTTTTAACCATTACTGGGATATCAACACCTTTTAAAGCATCAGCAATTTCTTGCACAGTAAAAGGATTAACTGTAGATCTTGCACCCACCCAAAGTATGTCAACTCCAGCAGCTAAGGCTTCCTCCACATGTTTTGCGTTAGCAACTTCTACTGCTGTTGGCAAACCAGTTTCAGCTTTGGCTCTTTTTAACCATTCTAATCCAATGCTACCAATTCCTTCAAATTCTCCTGGACGAGTTCTTGGCTTCCAAATTCCAGCTCTTAAAACACTCACTTTTCCAGTGTCTTTTAAAAGGTGTGCAGTTGCTAATAATTGTTCTTCAGTTTCTGCACTACATGGCCCAGAGATAATGAATGGTTCGTGAGTTACGTTAGCCCAATTGCTTAAAGGCTCGATGTTTAAATGCAATTTCATTTTATTTAGATTTTAGATTTACAATTTATGATTTGATGATTTGAAAATTTGATGATTTGAAAATTACTTATCTATATTTTAACTAATTATTTCGATTCCATATTGTGCTAACAAACTATTAACCAACAACCTAACCAACTACACCTTATCATTCTTCACATATTCGCCCATGATGCTAAAGTTGACTGTATGCTTCAATATTTTACCAATAGCAATTTCATATTTTTTGGTGTCGCTCCATTCAACATCTACATAAAAGTTATATTCATTTCTTTTGCCTAAAACTGGCATTGATTGAATTTTACTCATGTTGATGTCATTCTCTGCCAGAATGTTTAACACTTGAGCTAATGAGCCCACATCATTACTTACCTGAAAGCATAAAGAAGCTTTATTTGAATTTTTTATTTCTTCCTTTCTATTGGTTAGGATTAAGAAACGGGTATAATTTTTTTTGTTCGATTCGATTCTTCTTTCCAAAATATTTAAACCGTAAAGTTTGGCCGCCAAAGTATTGGCGATAGCCACTGTATCGGTTAAGTTTTCTTCTTTGATTTTTTTAGCACAAGCGGCAGTATCACTGCTCTCTATCACTTTCAATTCTGGGAAGTCATCTAAGAAATCTCCGCATTGGCGAATTGCAATTGGGTGTGAGGTAATTGTTTTGATGTCTTCAAATTTAACACCTGGTAAAGCCATTAAATGTAATTGGATGTGCAAATAAACTTCACCAATAACTGGGAAATTATATTCTCTTAATAAAGAGTAATTGGGTAAAAGGCTACCTGCAATGCTATTCTCAATAGCCATGACAACATAATCAGCGTTACCAGCATCCAGCTTCTGAAAAGTCTGTTTAAAAGAATTGCACTCAATGGTTACAATATCTTCTCCAAAAAACTTAAAGGCAGCCTCCTCGTGAAATGAAGCTTTAATTCCTTGTATGGCAACTCTTTTTCTTCTGCTCATTTTTTTGATAACAAAAAACCCGACTTTTTGAGCCGGGTTCGTTTATGTATTTTATTTGGTTACATATCAGTCCCGGCTCTTATTTTTAAAATAAAAGTAACCGAAGTAATATGTAGTATTTGAGTTCATTTTTTTTACTGCATCAAATGTACATAATAATTTAAATGGACAGCAAAAAAAATTTAATTTTTTTTATTTTTGATTTACAGAATTAAATATGGAGTTGAAAAATGGGTTTTATTTTCTAAAAATATAGTTTGATATTTTTTCGGGAACGATTGCGTAAAATTTTAAATAATTAATAGTTAAGATCAGGTATTTTCTTCTAATTTAACCTTACCAATTATAAACAGTAATTCTGCTTAATTTTTAAGATGATGATACACAAATCGCTATCAAGCATAATATTCTTTGCTTTTACTTTGTCGTTTTCAGCGCAAAGTCAATCAAAATGGCAAAACCTTTTCAATGGAAACGATTTACAGGGTTGGAAACAACTTAATGGAAAAGCCAAATACGAGGTAAAAAATGGTGAAATCATTGGCACTACGGTTAGTGATGAACCCAATTCTTTTCTATCAACAGAAAAAACTTACGGTGATTTTATTCTAGAACTTGAACTGTATGTTGATAATGATATGAATTCTGGAATTCAAATTAGAAGTTTAAGTATGCCTGATTATAACAATGGAAGAGTGCATGGCTATCAAGTAGAAATTGACCCGTCAGATAGGGCTTATAGTGGAGGGATTTATGATGAAGCCAGAAGAGGTTGGTTGTATCCAATGGATATTAATCCTGATGGAAAAAAGGCTTTTAAAAGAGACGCTTGGAATAAGTATAGAGTAGAATGTATTGGAAATAGTATAAGAACTTGGGTAAATGGTATTCCAACGGCGCATGTAATTGATGATATGACTGCTAAAGGTTTTATTGCTTTACAAGTTCACGCAATAGGTAAAACCGATGCACCTGGAAAGCAAATTAGATGGAGAAATATTAGAATAGCTACAGAAAATTTGAAATCCTCACCACTAGATCAAATCGAAGTAGTAAATTTTATAACCAATGATTTGTCGGCCCAAGAAAAGAGAAACGGATATAAACTTTTATGGGATGGTAAAACCACGAAAGGATGGAGGGGAGCCTATAAAGCCAATTTCCCAGAAACAGGTTGGGTAATTAAGGATGGTATTTTAAGTGTTCAAAAATCAGGTGGGGCAGAATCAGCCAATGGAGGCGACATTGTTACTCAAAAAGAATACGGTGCTTTTGAAATGAAGTTTGATTTTAAATTGAGTGAAGGTGCAAATAGTGGCGTAAAATATTTTGTAACAGAAAATGAAGGCAATAAAGGATCTGCCATTGGTTTAGAATATCAAATTTTAGATGATGCAAAACATCCTGATGCCAAGTTAGGAAGAGATGGAAACCGGACTTTAGCATCCGTTTATGATTTAATCACTGCCAAAAAACCTGGAAACAGTATCAAACCAATCGGTCAGTGGAATCAAGGAATCATTAGGGTTAACCCCGATAATAAAGTAGAATACTTTTTAAATGGATTTAAGGTTTTGGAATTTGTTAGAGGCTCGAAAGAGTTTTTGGATTTAGTAGCCATCAGTAAATACAAAGATTGGCCAAACTTTGGAATGGCTGATAAAGGGAGAATCCTTTTACAGGATCATGGAGATTCAGTTTCATTCAAAAGTTTAAAAATTAAGCAACTTAATTAATCTAAAAAGTGATGGATAAATCAAGAAGAAAATTTATAAAACAAAGTGCAATTGCATCAACAGGTGTTTATTTAGGAAGTCTAGGTTTCAGTGCGAAAAGTTATGGACGAATTATAGGTGCAAATGATAGGGTAAGAGTTGCTGCTGTTGGCTTCTCAGACCGATTTAGACAGACGCTATTTCCGTCTTTTTTAAATCATAACAAAGAGTTGAATTTTGAAATAGTGGGTGTTTCTGATTTATGGAAGTTGCGAAGAGAAGAGGGGCAAGCCTTTTTAAAAGTGCAAACAGGGAATGATATTTTAGCCTTTAGAAACAATGATGAACTATACCAAACAAAAGATTTAGATGCAGTAATTGTTGCGACAGCAGATTTTCAACATGCCTTACATGCTATAGAAGCGGTAAAAGCCAATTGTGATGCTTATGTAGAAAAACCATTTGCAGAAACAATGGAAGATAACCGAGCAGCATTTAAAGCGATAAAAGCTTCTGATAAAATTGTACAAATTGGTTCGCAAAGAAGAAGTGGAAGTAATTACAAAGCCGCGGAAAAATTTATTAAAGAAGGTAAGTTTGGAGACATTACCATGGTTGAATTAACTTGGAATGTTAACCAACCAGGCAGATGGCGCAGGCCTGATTTGGTAGCGAAATGTAAAGAACAAGATACCGATTGGAAAAGATTCTTGGTGAACCGTCCCTATGAGGCTTGGGACCCTAGAAAATATTTAGAATATAGATTATTTTGGCCCTATTCATCAGGTATGCCCGGGCAATGGATGTCGCACCAGATTGACACTGTACATTGGTTTACGGATTTAAAACATCCTAGGAGTGTGGTCGCCAATGGTGGGATTTACCAATGGAAAGACGGAAGAAGAAATTGGGATACCACAACTGCTGTTTTTGATTATGGTCCAATAGATGATAAGACCAAAGGTTTTCAAGTTACTTTTGCATCAAGAATGCATAATGGTGACGAGAAACCTTCCGAAATTTATTATTCAAATGGTGGAGAGTTAAACTTAATTACCAATAAAGTTTCTCCCACAGGGGGCTTGACCGAAAGTCATGCTGCTGCAATGGGTATGCAACCTAACTTATTACCTGTAGTTAATTTAACAGATAAAGTAGAAAAAGTGGTCGCCTCAGCAAATACTGGAGCTGATGTTTTAACATCAGCACACATACGAAATTGGATGGAATGTGTAAGAAGTAGAAAGCAGCCTAATGCGCCAGTTGAAGCAGGTTATTACCACTCTATTGCAAATATTATGACTAATGCTGCCGTAAGAACCGGTTACAAAGCCACCTTTGATGCTAAAACCCAAGAGGTGATGGTAAATGGTAAAGTTTTTAAATTCTAAAGTTAACAACAGATTTCACGTATTAAGTTAGAATTGTAAGAGAGTAATTTTTAAAGCAAAGGACGCAAAGTTTAAACCTCTTCGTCCTTTGCGTTTTCTTATCTTCCTTTGAGTGAAATTAAAAACTTACAGTTCTAAACTCCGATAATAATTTAAGCTTTTTTTAATTAAATTTTCCTCAACAAAAATATCAAATAAGCAATTTCCTAGTTTATCTGGAAGTGAAAATCCAATTTTTCCTGACACATTCTTTTTGTCATTTTTCATGATTTCTAACAATTCTTGCTCAATACCTTGTCTAATTTTGTATTTCCCAAAGAATTTTAAAAAAGATGAAGTAATCAATTCTAAATCAGATTCTGGAAGCCCGATGATTTCTTTTGCTAAATAAGCCTCGCAAATCATTCCTAAAGCAATAGCTTCGCCATGAAGTAATGAGTTTTTATCATTCTTTAACGACCACGATTCAATAGCATGACCAATGGTATGACCAAAATTTAAGGTCTTGCGTAATCCTTTTTCAAAAGGGTCTTCTAAAACCACTTTGTTTTTTATACCGATAGAATGATATATCTGTTTTTCGGTAATTTCATTTGCATTTTCTAAGGCAGTTATTTCCTTAAAAAAATCAGCATTGGCTATAATTCCATGTTTGATTACTTCGGCAAAGCCAGAAGTCATTTGTCTTTCATCTAAAGTCTTCAAGAAATCTGTGGCAATAATTACCGCTTCTGGCTGTGTAAAAGTACCTATGATATTTTTAACATCACTTAAATCTACCCCGGTTTTTCCACCAACAGAAGCATCTACTTGCGAAAGTAAAGTAGTTGGAATTTGAATAAAATCTATTCCACGTTTAAAGGTCGAGGCGGCAAAACCTCCCATATCAGTCACTACTCCGCCACCTAAATTAATTAAAATGGCATTTCTATCGGCCTCAAACTCTAGCAGCATTTGCCAAATACCGATGCAAAAATCAATGGTTTTGTTCTCCTCGCCGTTTGGGACTTCAATTAAGTCAAAATCGGTTAATTCAGGTAATTTCTCTTGAAAAACAGGCAAACAATATTGTCCGGTCATTTCATCCGTAAGGACAAAAATCTTAGAATATTTTTTCTTAGATAAAATTTGATGAACACTTTGTAAACTATTGTCAAAAAAAACTTGGTAGCTGCTATTTTCAATTGGCTTCATATCACCTTAATTTTTTGCCCATTAAATTCTATAATGTCTCCTTTTCTTACTTTCAATCTTTTTCTGTAGTCAACTGATTCGTTATATTTTACCAAGCCATCTGTCACTACCATTTGTGCTTCACCGCCCGATGAAACTAAATCAGTAGCTTTTAAAAGCTGAATTAAGGGGATAAACTCGCCTTCCAAAATAAATTCTATCATATACAGCAAACTTACAAAAATCATAAACGTTGTATGCTAATAATGTTCAATGATTTTATAATTTTGACTCTTTATATCCATTTATAATATGCCGGATTTCATTTCTAAAAACAACTTGTCTTTTGATGACACTAAAATTGCTTTTAAGCATCAAAGTGATAAAGATTTAAAGCGCTCTTTTTGGTTGTTCAAAATGATTAGCAATAACCTTTTAGTAAAGATTGGTCCTTTATTTACCAAAGCTGCTTTAGCTATTCGTATACCTATTTCAGGTTTGATTAAAGCAACGATTTTTAAACAGTTTTGCGGAGGTGAAACCATTAATGAATGTACCTCAACTATTGAAAAGTTGGCTGATGTAGGCGTGGGAACTATTTTAGACTACTCGGTTGAAGGAGAAGAAGATGAAGATGCTTTTGATCAAACTGAAAAGGAGATTATATACACCATTAAAAAAGCGGTAGAACTTCCGCAAGCTATTCCATTTTGCGTTTTTAAAGTTACAGGATTAGCCAGATTTGGACTTTTGGAAAAGATCAATGATAAAGTAGACCTTAAAGAATTTGAAAAACTAGAGTGGAAAAAAGCTTTGAATAGGATAGAGGAGATATGTAAAACAGCTTATGAAGCTCAGAAACATATCATGATTGATGCCGAGGAAAGCTGGATTCAGGATGTAATTGATGATGTTGCAATAGAAATGATGCGAAAATTCAATAAAGAAAAAGCAATTGTTTTTAATACCTATCAATTGTATCGACATGATAAATTATCTTCTTTAATAGTTGATGAGGCTTTAGCAAGAACAGAAGGTTTTTATTTGGGTGCCAAATTGGTTCGTGGTGCTTACATGGAAAAAGAGCGGAAAAGAGCTGCCGAAATGGATTATACCTCGCCAATTCAACCTGATAAAACTTCTACCGACAAAGATTATAATGCAGCAGTAGATTTTTGCTTAGAAAATATTAGTCACGTTTCTTTTGTAGCAGGAACACACAATCAACATAGTTGTCAGCTTTTAGCCGATGAAATGGAACTGAAAGGAATTGAACCAAAACACCCTCACGTTTATTTTTCTCAGTTATTAGGCATGAGCGATAATTTAAGTTTTAATCTTTCCAATGCTGGTTACAACGTAGCAAAATACGTTCCCTATGGACCTTTGAAAGCGGTATTGCCTTATCTTTTTCGCAGAGCGGAAGAGAATACTGCAATTGCCGGACAAATGGGAAGAGAATTAAAATTGATTTCGAAGGAAATGAAGAGGAGAAAGATTTAGTTTATTATTAAAGTTGTTCATTATTCAGTAGTAAATTTTTTAAAAACGGATGATTTCAATTTTGTGAATTAAATAACTTCTGTATCGTGTCAGGATAAGTCATTAAATAAGTCTGGATACCCATATCCGTAGCGGTTTTTAAATGTTGCGGACTGTCATCAATAAATAAGGTTTCATTAGGGTTTAGATTATTTTCCGCTAAAACTTGTTTGAAAATAGCTGCATTGGGTTTACGTTTTCCAACCAAATGAGAGTAATAAATCTTTTCGAAAAAACCTTCGTTACCAGCTAAACTAAAAGTTTCTTTCAAGTATTTGTTGATATAATCTAAGTGTATTTCGTTAATGTTACTCAATAAAAAGGTTCTATATTTTCCTTTTAAAGCTAAAAGTAATTCATGATTTCCTGTTGGTACACCAATTAACAAAGAATTCCAAGTGTCATCAATCTGTTGGTCTGTTAATTCAGGGTGTTTGCTCACTGTTCTAATTCCGTCTCTAAACTCTGCTGCTGTAATTTCTCCTTTTTCAAACTGATCGAAAATTTCATGATGTCCTTTATGCGCATAAAATTCTTCTACGTTGGTAATGCCTAATGCCTCAAAAGCAGCTTGCGTACGTTTAAAATCTATGGTGAAAATTACGTTCCCGTAATCGAAGATGATGTTCTTGATGTTTTTGTTCATCTGGTAAAAATAGTAAGCTATCTCAGAAATTGTAAATAATTATTTAATAAAAGTAAAAGCTAAAGTTAAATAAGCGGGATAGCAGTGTAAAGCCCGCAGGAAAAGAGGGAGCTGACTTGAAACGAATAACCCGATTGGCAGAAGCTATAGTTGCAGGCTTTCCCTTTCTAAATTTTAAATTTTAAGTTTTGCTCTTAGATCTCTGGAGATATCGTCGGTAATGTCTAAAACGTTTCTGAGTTCGTTTGTAGAGTTGTTGATGATTTTATCACAACGTTTGCGGTGTGGCAAAAGAAACTCGTTATAAGCTGGCATCACGTGATTTTTCCATCTATACATCACATCTTCTTCAGAATATCCACGTTCTTTCAAATCTCTATTTAACCGACGTTCTAAGGCAATTTCAGAATCGGCATCAATAAAAATTCTATAATCAAATAAGGGATCTATTTTTTTATATTGGTAGATAAATAAACCTTCGATGATTAGAATTGGAGCGGGTTTAATTTCTAAAATTTTAGGTTTTGGTTTCGGATTGTTAAAAGTGTATTCCTCTTTATAAATGGTTTTATAATCGAGTAAATGTTTAACATCTTCTTCAAATTGTTTGATATCAATACAACTAGGCAAATCAAAATTATGAAAGCTGATTTCTTCGGCAGTCATTTCTCCAACTTGAATATAATAATCATCCTGAGAGAGTAAACAAACCTCTTCTTCACTAAAATGATTCAGGAAACAATTCAAAAAGAAAGTTTTACCAGATCCACTGCCACCGGCAACGCCAATTACGTAAGGTTTACTATTGCTCATTCGGGATACCGAAAGTTATATTTACTAAAAACCTTTTATCTAAGGTACCAATTGCATCCGCTGTAGCTTTTGTAACTACAACAATAACGTCTTTAGTGGTTTCATTCTCAGTAAATCTACCAACAACTTTTGCGAAAACACTTCTTCCCGTCATAGGATTTGTGATTTTCATGATGGTACCAACTGGAGCGGAACGATGTAGTGCAAAGCTTTTTGTTGCATCAAGGTTGTTATCATCAATCCAAACGGCTACACCTTTTTCATTTACCTCAGTAATTCCATAACGATTTTTCGGAATTTCAACCTGACTCTGTGAATCGGTTGAATCAATATATTTAATTTTTTGGTTCAGTATATTTTTTGGTTCAGTATCTGTTGGGTTTGGTTTTTCAACAGTTTGGTTATCTTTATTTTTAGTTAAGGTCGAATTTATACTTACCTCATCACTTTCTATCACTTTTAATTGTTCGCCAACTCCAATACTGTTACTATTTAAATTGTTTAACAGTTTTAAATCATCCACACGCATGTTATATTGATCCGCAATAGCGTATAACGTTTCACCAGCTTTTACTTTATGAATCTTTGTTTTCGGAGCTTTAGTTTTCTCGGGGGTAGATGAGAAGCTAGTTGGTGGACTTGTGAAATTTTGTTGTGTAGGTATTTTAATAATTTCGCCGGGCTGTAAAGCTTGGCTTTTATTGTAAGCCATAATTACCTGCGGACTGATTTTGTATTTTCTGCCCAAAGAATAATAGGTTTCTTTGGATTCTATTTTATGGATAATTACTTTTTTTCCATTCAAATTTTCTACCCCAATAGAATCCCTAAGGGTTAAGGAGAAAGCTGAAAATGAAGAGAAAATAAAAAGTAAAAAAAGAAGGTTTTTATAATTCATGAATTGAATTTTGGTCAATTTTAAAATTTTGCAATTATACTAAATATGTAACAATTTCTGATTTGTTTTTGATGTAAACTAATCGGTCTTGCCATACAAAGAACGTATCAAATGCTAGCTTCTGTATATTACTATTTAAATAATCTTTAAATATTAGCTGATGCCCTTCTAGGATGGAAATACTGTTTTTTAAGATATCATCATGAGTTTCTAATTGACTTTTTATAGTTAGACCTTTGTGATTAAGCAGATTAATGGATGAATTTTCAAATTCTTTAAGGATGACTTCTGGTAATAAAATATCACGATGAATAACACCTAAAGTTGAAAAATCTTTTAAATTTATTTTACGAATGAATTGTCCATTCTCTTGATTTAAAAGCTCGAAATTTCTTGGAAATATTTTTGGATTAAAAACTAAAATACCTTCTTTTGCTTGTTGTTGTATGGTAATTGAGTAATTTTCCCATTGGATTTTTTGAGTATAAAGATTGAAAGCAATTATCCCCTTAAAAGTAGGTAAATTTTCACTTTCCTGAACTTGGAAGAAAATGAGTCCTTTTAAAGTAAAGGAAAGACTAATTGAAAATTCATCTTTTAGTTTAGCATCATTCACTAAAAATTTTTGATTGATAAAATCATAAGCAGAGAAAGAGAGCCTTTTGTCAGGATATCTAGTTTCCCAAACCATAATTCCTAATTCATCATCTACTTCTATTTTCCAAATAATTCCATTTGTTTGGGCAGAGTATAAAAGCTTTGGTGTATCTTTATGAAGCATCATCTGGTCAAAATTACTCAATTATGAAAAGGTTATCTTCTATAATTATATTTTTAATTACGCTTATTTCTTTTGTTAATGTGGAAGCGCAAACAAAGGTTTTACAGATAGATTTAAAAGAAGAAATTGATCCTGGGGCATGGCGAACAGTCAAAAAAGCTTTTGAAATGGCAAAAGAAAATCAATCAGATTTGATTTTAATTCATCTTAATACTTATGGAGGGATGTTAGACTACGCAGACTCCATAAGAACTAAAATTTTAAATAGTAAAATACCTACAATTGTTTTTATTGATAACAATGCGGCTTCGGCTGGGGCTTTAATTTCCATTGCTTGTGATAAAATTTACATGCAAAAAGGGGCGACTATTGGTGCTGCAAGTGTTGTGAATGGCAATGGAGAAGTTTTACCAGAGAAGTACCAATCTTATATGAGGGGATTAATGCGTACGACAGCAGAAACCAAGGGCCGTAATCCAAAAATTGCAGAAGCATTTGTAGATCCTGATGTTTTTATTGATACTTTAAGTCAGAAAGGGAAAGTACTTACATTAACTACAAAGGAGGCAATTGCTAATGGTTATTGTGTTGCAGAAGCAAATACTATTGATGAAGTATTAACTCAAGATGGGGTTAAACCTTATGAAATTACTGTTTTTATACCTTCTATTACCGATAAGATCATCGCAATTTTAACAAGCCCTGCAGTAAGTAGTATCTTAATTTTGTTATTGATAGGAGGAATTTATTTCGAACTACAATCGCCAGGAATTGGATTTGCACTATTGGTGGCAATTGTAGCAGGAGCATTGTTTTTTGCGCCTTTATATTTAGAAGGCTTAGCAAATAATTGGGAAATTCTTTTATTTGTTGTAGGAGTAATTTTACTGGTATTAGAGGTGTTTGTGATTCCCGGTTTTGGTATATTCGGTATTTTAGGAATCATATTTATGGTCACAGGTTTAGCTTTTAGTATGATTTTAAATGATTTTTTCGATCTCAGCATGTCTGGTAGTCAAAATATCACATCATCTTTTCTGTTAGTTTTAGGGTCAATTATTGGCGCTATTATAGTTTCTGTTTTCTTTGGTGGTAGTTTGTTGAAGTCAAAAGCTTTCCAACGATTAGTTTTAAAAGATGAACAATTAGCGAAAGAAGGTTATCAGGTAGGTAAGCCAGAAATAGAAATCTTGGGTAAGTTTGGTTTTGCCAAAACAGATTTAAGACCAGCAGGTAAAATAGAAGTTGATGGAAATTGGTACCAAGCAGTTTCTAATGATGGTTTTATAGAAAGTGGAACAGATATTGTTGTTTCTAAGATAGAAAATCAAAATCTGGTTGTCAGGAAAAAATAGTTTTTTCCAAACAGGTTGAGGTTTTATATGTTAAAATATAAACAGCAAAATTATCATGACAGTAAACGAAATAGGACTTAAAAACAAGCCAGTAATTGAGTTAGTTGATCATATCAATATACTATTAGCAAACTATCAAATCCATTATCAAAAAGTTAGAGGTTGCCATTGGAATGTGAAAGGACATAATTTTTTTGACCTTCATATTAAATTCGAAGAATTATATAACAATGCACAAACGACCATCGACGAACTTGCCGAGCGTGTGTTAACCTTGGGTAAATCTCCTTTTAGCACTTACGCAGATTATATAAAAGTTTCAGAAATTAAAGAAATTAAGACAGATGGCTTATCCGCGGATAAAATGGTTACCGCAATATTAGGCGATTTTCAAAAATTAATTGAAATGGAGCGTGAAGTAATTGAAAATGCAACAGAAAATGCAGGTGATGAAGGAACAGCAGATATGATTATTGGATTCCTTAAATTTAAAGAGAAAACCAGTTGGATGTTTAGAGCTTGGGAAGGTAAGAATTAAATATATCTTGAACATGAAAAATCCCGTTCTTATAAAGAATGGGATTTTTTTTGCTTATAACCTTACGCATGATGATATGATCTCAAAACCGTAATCCAAACGTAAGTGCAATAGTATTTCTTCGAGTATCAATGGTGGCAATAGGTTCGTTGCGGCTATTCAAAGTGTAATTACTGTAATATAACTTAGCGTTAGAATTAATTAAAGCTAAATCGAAATAATAAACTCCAAATCGGTAACCAAATCCCCCAGAGTATGAATTGACGGTAAAATCTTTATTATTCAAATTATAATATGGATTTCCATCAGATTGATACCCTAATCTAATTAATAATGAATTATTCACATTATACTCCCCTCCAACGCTATAATTGATAACATTTTTATAATTTTTTTGGATATTATTATTTGTAGTTTGACTTACCGTATTATCATTAGATTTAAATCTGATGTTTGAGTAATTCACAAAACCTACATCAGCCGAAATAAATCCTTTAGATCCAAAGAAATAAGCCAGACCTCCATTTAATTTTAAGGGAGTGTTTAATTTATACTCGAAAGGATAAGAGTCTTTACCAGAATAAGATTGTTTGTTATCATATAATTCCTCTGAATAGTTGTCTGTTACACTATACCATGTTGGCGATTCAAATGATAAACCTATTCTAAATTCATTTACGGGTTTCAAAATCAATCCTAATTTTAAATTAATTCCTGATCCATTGCTGTCGAAATTTCTTGTGTAATCAACATTATAATCTTTTGTAGCATTATTTGAGGGATTAAGGTACAAGCCTATCTCATTTGTTTTTTCAATGGAAGTGTATTTAAATGAGGCTAAACCTAAACTAGCGCCTAAGAAAACCTTGTTACTTACATTCGCCCCAAAGGAGAAATCTATACTTGAACCGCCACCACTTCTTCTTACATTATAAGCTTGATCTGCATCAGCATAGGTTATATTTTGATATTTCCCACCTTTATAATTGGTTAGAAATGCATAATAAGCAGCATAATTTGCTTCAGAAACAAGATTAGTGGGAGCAACCCCTTCACGATTAGAATTTTCTGTGAAGAAATCGCTAATGCCATTTAAGTTACTAGTTCCTTTAAAGTTAAAGTCATTTTTAAAAGTACTTTTTCTTTGATATCCAATGCCAAAATTTAGACTGAGTAATCCTTTTTTGGTATCACTCGTCTTTGAAGTTAAAGTATGAAAGACCACACCAACGTTATTTAAATCCGCATTGTTACCAGAATAAGATTTTTGATTCCCAGTAAAAGTAATATCACCATTACGTAAATTTAAACTTGGTGTTAAATTAAATTCTGATTTGGTGAACATACCTAATCCTGCTGGATTTCCATATAGAGAGCTTAAATCTCCTCCAACTGCCGATTTATTACCACCTAAGGCATCAAATCTTGCCGTTCCACTATTAGAAAATTGTGAAAACCTAAATGCATCACCCGAATATTGGGCGTAGGTATTATTTGTGGCTATCAATAAGATAGCCACTATTAGAGTGTTTTTAAATTTCATTTAAATAATTTTTAGTTTCCTCCCGTTCTTACTGGTCTCGAGTTTGAACTTCCGCTACTTGATGAAGAGCTAGAAGATGACCCACTGCTAGGTGGGGGTGAAGATGGACGACTTTCAGTTCTAGTAGGTCTGTCGCTTTCGGTCTGTCTTGTAGGTTGAGACGATGGACGCTCGCTACGTGTTGGCCTACTTATAGGTTGACTAGGAATTGAAGTTGGTCTTTGTGAAGGAGAATTTGAAGAACCAGTTGGTCTCATAGGTCTGCCCGTTGAGCTAGAAGTATTTGGATCATAAGTTGGTCTACTATCGATTGTTCTATTTCCTGGATTTGAAGGCGAAGCATCAGGTCTTAAAGGTCTGCTTGGTGATGGTAAAGGAATAGACCCGCTACCTACATCAGCTTTTCTTGTATTGTCGTAACTTCCATGAGGTCTTGGATTGCTTGGACGAGAAGAATAAATCGGGTCTCGGTAATATCCACTACCATTATAAGCATAGTTATTGCCATAATAACCTGGTTGATAGTAAGAATAGATGCCACCATAAGCCGACCTTCTGTTATAAAAACCAATATTTCCGAAGCTATTCCATCCGTCATTAAAATAATTATTATATCCATAATAATTGTTATAAACACCAATCCCAGAAGAAAATGACCATGCCCTATTGTAGAAATTATTATAACCTATAAAAGAAAGTTGTCCCCAAAAAGGATTATAACCTAATCTATTCATGTAATAATAATCTTGCCAATCGTAATTATATCCAAGATTGTTTAGATCAAATCTTGAATTGTAGCCACTGTAATAATTATCTGTGGATGTATACTCAGGTGCATCCGAATAAGCAGTATTGGATTTTGGTTTTTCGTATTTGGCGTAATTAGCCTCTACATCCGAGAAATAAACATCATCGTTAGATTGCAGCGCTAATTTATTTGTTGAACAAGAAGTTACAGCAATTGCGATGGCACTCAGAGATAAAATTTTAATTAAAGTTTTACTTTTCATGGTGGATACAGTTTATGACCTCAATCATTAACGTTTAAAATTTATAACTTTGGTCGATTATCAATGTATAAAAATAACAAAAAATAATTGTAAATAAAAAATGAATAAAGGCTTAACTAGTAGATCAGAAGATTATTCACAGTGGTATAATGAATTAGTTAATAAAGCAGATCTTGCAGAACATTCTTCTGTAAGAGGCTGTATGGTTATAAAACCCTATGGATACTCCATATGGGAGAAAATGCAAGCAGTTTTAGATCAAAAATTCAAAGATACTGGGCACAGTAATGCTTATTTTCCTTTGTTCATTCCAAAGTCATTTTTCTCCAAAGAAGCTTCCCATGTGGATGGTTTTGCTACTGAGTGTGCAGTGGTCACACATTATCGACTAAAAAACGACGGTAATGGAAATATTATTGTTGATGAGGATGCAAAATTGGAAGAAGAATTAATTGTTCGTCCAACATCAGAAACCATTATTTGGAATACCTATAAAGGTTGGATTCAATCTTATCGCGATTTACCATTATTAATCAATCAATGGGCAAACGTAGTGCGTTGGGAAATGCGTACCAGATTGTTTCTAAGAACGACCGAGTTTTTATGGCAAGAAGGACATACCGCACATGAAACCGCAGATGAAGCTATTGCGGAGACTGAGCAAATGTTAGATGTATATGCTGACTTTGCTGAAAACTGGATGGCCATGCCAGTTATTAAAGGCAAAAAAACAGCAAATGAGCGCTTTGCAGGGGCAATAGATACCATGTGTATAGAAGCTTTAATGCAAGACGGGAAAGCATTACAAGCCGGAACATCACATTTTTTAGGACAAAACTTCGCAAAAGCATTTGATGTAAAATTCACCAGTAAAGAAGGAAAACAAGAATATGTTTGGGCAACTTCGTGGGGAGTTTCAACACGATTAATGGGGGCTTTAATTATGGCTCATTCAGATGATCAAGGTTTGGTTTTACCTCCAAAATTAGCGCCTATTCAAGTGGTGATTGTTCCAATTTATAAAGGAGATGAAGAATTAGCTAAGATTTCTGCTGAGGTCGAGAAAATTACATCGGCATTAAAATCTAAAGGAATATCATTTAAATATGATAATAGAGATACGCAACGACCGGGTTTTAAATTTGCCGAATACGAATTAAAAGGTGTTCCGGTTAGATTAGCTTTTGGTGGAAGAGATTTAGAAAACAATACCATTGAAATTGCTAGAAGAGATACTCGCGAAAAGCAAACTATTTCAAGAGATGGAATTGCCGATATGATTGAAAATCTATTAGAAGAAATTCAGGCTAATATTTATTCCAAAGCTCATTCTTTTAGAGAAGAAAATACTAGAAAAGTAGATTCTTACGAAGAATTTAAAAAGGTATTAAATGAAAATGGTGGTTTTATTGCTGCCCATTGGGATGGTACTTCAGAAACAGAAGCGAGAATAAAAGAGGAAACAAAAGCCACTATCAGATGTATTCCTTTAAACAATCCTCAAGAAGAGGGCGTTTGTATAGTGACTGGTAAGCCATCAAAAGAAAGAGTAATTTTTGCTTTGGCTTATTAGGAAATCAATTTTTAAATTATAAATCAATATCGAATGAAATTTGCAACTAAAGCAATACATGCAGGCCAACATCCAGATCCAACAACTGGAGCAGTAATAACACCTATTTATCAAACTTCTACTTATTGGCAAAAAACGCCTGGAGACAATAAAGGTTATGAATATTCTAGGGGTACAAATCCAACACGTAAAGCTTTAGAAGATTGTTTAGCGGCGTTAGAAAATGCAAAATACGGTTTAGCTTTTTCAAGTGGAATGGGTGCAACAGACGCGGTAATGAAAATCCTAAAACCAGGTGATGAAGTTATTACTGGTAATGATTTATATGGTGGCTCATATCGAATTTTCACCAAGGTATTCGCTAATTATGGCATAAAGTTTCATTTTATCGATTTAACAAATCCTGAAAATATTAATAGTTATATTAATGATAAAACAAAATTAATTTGGTTAGAAACGCCAACTAACCCAATGATGCAAATTATTGATATTGAGGCAGTAGCTAAAATTTCAAAAGCACATCATTTAACCTTAGTAGTGGATAATACTTTTGCTTCGCCCTATTTGCAAAATCCAATCGATTTGGGTGCAGATATTGTGATGCATTCGGTGACAAAATATATTGCCGGCCATTCTGATGTGGTGATGGGCGCTTTAATTACTAATGATGAAGAGCTTTATCAGCAACTTTGGTTTATGTATAATGCTTGCGGCGCAACTCCAGGACCACAAGACTCTTTTCTAGTTTTAAGAGGAATCAAGACTCTTCATTTACGAATGAAAGCGCATTGTGAGAATGGTGTGAAGATTGCACATTTTTTGAAAAATCACCCAAAAATTGAGAAGATTTATTGGCCGGGTTTTGAAGACCATCCAAATCATGATGTTGCAAAAAAGCAGATGAGAGGTTTTGGAGGTATGATTTCTATTGTATTAAAAGATGCTGATTTAGCAGAAACTTTTAGAATTTCAGGATCATTCAAAGTTTTCACGCTTGCTGAATCTTTAGGAGGCGTAGAATCTTTGATTAATCACCCAGCATCAATGACGCATGGCTCTATTCCAAAAGAAGAAAGAGAAAAAGTGGGTGTTGTAGATAATCTTTTAAGATTAAGTATAGGTGTGGAAGATGTGGATGATTTAATTGAGGACTTAAAATCAGTTTTAGGCTAGTTGATTTTAATATTTTTCAATGATTCCTGTAAAACTAATTTGATCCCGATA
>JAHJVW010000113.1 GCA_018828585.1 Bacteroidota bacterium | reverse complement strand
TCCATCTTTTTAATTCATCACTTAAAGAAACACGAAGAATTTGACAAACCAAACCTTGCAAGCCAACCGACCAGCCATAATTGCTGATGATGTGAAGACCACTTCGTTTAGAAAAGGTTCTGATTTATCTTTAACGCTGGAATCAATATTTGCACAAGAGTATGTTTTAGTAGAAGGAAGATATTCATTTGGATTGGAGCTTTTACATGAGTTACAGTTAGTGCTGAAAGAAACGCATCCCAATGAAACTTTTTTAGAACAAAGAGCTTATCGTAAAGCCTTTCGCTTTTATTCCCATTTCATTCTGCTACAAGTGAAAAATCATTTGTTAACGGTTAATAAGTCACCGGAAATAGGATGGCTGAGAAAACTCTATCCAGAACAACCTGATTTTAGGCTTACCTTCCCTGATGTTCAGGGATTAAACAGTGCCTGGCAGTGGTATATAAAAGGAATTACTATTCCGGTATTAAGAGATAAAATCTATCCCTATTATGGGGTTTATTTTCCCACCCGTTTTGAACATCTTTTCCTATTTGATAATTGGTTAAAGTATTATTCTGGGCAAAAGAAAACCGCGATTGAAGTTGGCGTAGGTAGCGGCGTACTTTCTTTACAATTGGTTAAACATGGTTTCCAAAAAGTATTTGTGACAGACACCAACGCCAATGCAATCATCGGGTTAAACGAGATGATGGGAGAAACCAAACTATCCAGAAAGATTGAGTTGGATTATGCTTCACTATTTGGGAAGTGGGAAAAGGAAACAGAATTGATTGTTTTTAATCCACCTTGGTTGCCTGCTAACCAAGAAATGGAGGCCTTAGAGCAAGCTATTTATTATGATGAAAACCTTTTTCCTGAATTCTTTGCTGAAGCAAAAAAAAGACTGCTTCCTAATGGAAAAATTGTGCTTCTGTTTTCTAACCTAGCGCAGGTTACTGAGGTTACTGATATCCATCCTATAGAAATGGAACTGGCGGAAGGTGGGCGGTTTCAATTAGAAAAATGTACCAGAAAGCCAGTGAAAAAAGCTTCAGATAAAACCAAGCGAGACCAATATTGGCGAGCTGTAGAAATGGTGGAATTGTGGGTGTTGGTGCATATTTAGTTAGTTTACGTCACCTCGACGAAAGGAGAGGTCTCACAAATAGGTTTTCATTTAGCTTTACTTGACGAGTCTGGAGACTCTTTTCTATTTGTAAATCCTTAGTCATGCTTAGCTTAAGACTAAGGATAGTTGGGTTACTTTTGATTTAATTAATATTAGTTTTAAATTCATACAATTCTAAAATTTATTTAAATGTCACTAAGTTCCAATTCTCTTATCCACTTTACTAGTTCTAAAGAAGCTTTGATAGGCATTCTTAAAAATGATTTTAATATTAAATATTGCTTAGAAAACATAGAATCTGAAAATGGAAATTTACATTATGCAATTCCAATGGTTAGTTTTTGTGATATACCATTATCTGAGATTAAAGAGCATATTTCAAAATATGGTTCCTATGGAATAGGATTAAAAAGGGAATGGGGTAAATCTAAAAAATTGAATCCAGTTCTTTATGTAGATAAAAACTCTACACTGATAGATAGTTATTACAAAGCATTTGAAATATTATTTTTCGGAAAAAAAATAAATGAACTCACTGATACAGAGTTAAATTTAGCAGAAATTGTCAGGTACATGAAAAATTATCAAGCAGATCTAATTAGAAATGGTCAAGTTTTTTCGGATTACAAATTTGCTGATGAAAAAGAATGGAGATTTGTGCCATCCTTTAAAGAAGCACAGATGATTGTAAGAGGAGATAAATTTAAATCTGAAGTTAAACAAATAGCTAACAAAAAGATAGAAAATTTGAAATTGCGATTTGAGCCAAATGACATAAAATATATCATCATAAATGATGAATTAGAAATACCAGATTTTATTGAAGTCTTAAGAAAGTCAAAAGGAACTCGTTTTACTTTAGAAGATATTGAAAGATTATATTCTAGAATTATTACTACAGAACAAATTCTAACTGATTTTTAATTATCTTATGATGTTGTTAATAACTAAAACTATTATAAAATGAACAATCAGGTCTTTAATTCTAAAGGTGCTGAAATTGAAATTGAAGCATTTCATCCGGGGGAGTTTTTATTGGAGGAGATAGAAGCCCGTGAAATTCAAAAAAAGGATTTTGCTGCACAAATAGGAATTTTTCCAAATAATTTAAGTTTGATTTTTGCTGGAAAAAGAGATATTTCAGCCACTCTTGCGATTAAAATTGGAAAAGCATTGGGAACAAATAGTGAATTATGGTATAATTTGCAATCCGCATATACTTTTCAAAAAGCTTTGATGGAAGAGATGGAGGGTGTATAGAAGAAATTTTATATACTATTGATCTAGCTTTCAAATAACTTTCTACTCATTTTATTACCATTTTTTAATCAATTATTTCACATCTTCATGAGGAGTGGTTTTTCTTATTTCTAATTGCGATAACCCAGCCTCTACCTTTTCAATGAAAACCAATTTTTCAATCAATAATTCCAAATCAAAATCATAGGGCATTTCATTAATCGCTTCAATTGCATTTGCCTTTTTTATCGTTTTTCTTTTCCTCTAAAATACGAATTTTAATAATTGTATTGAAATGAGTTTTGATTTGTGGGTGAGATGAACTTCTCCACACGTTTTGTCATCCGAATTTATTTCGGAATCTCTATTTGCACTGACATTGCTATAAAAAAATGCTGAAACCAGTTCAGCATGACAGAAATAGGAACGTCACCTCGACGAAAGGAGAGGTCTCACAAATAGGTTTTTGTTTAGTTTTGCTTAACGAGTTTGGAGACTCTTTTCTATTTGTAAATCCTTAGTCACGCTTCGCTTAAGACTAAGGACAGTTGAGATAGCTAGTGATTTTTCAACAATTTGGAAGATAAAAACTTTAAAAGTTATATTTAAAAACAGTTTTTTCATATATGTTTTTTTCAAGAAATAGAATAACGAGGGCAGGTGAGATTTTAATGACTTCAAGTTCAGAATTGGAAGTTAATGATGCTTTGGAAATAATTAATACTTGGAGGTCCCACCACTTACATCCACTAAGAGTAATGAAAAACAGTTTAATAAAACTTTCCTCAAGTAATAAAGTCACACCTATTTTAGTTTCTCAAAGACTTAAAAGATTAACGTCCATCGAATATAAATTAGACTTAAATGAAAAAATGGGGTTGGGAGGGATGCAAGATATCGGCGGATTTAGAGCCGTACTCAAAGACGTTAGAGATTTAGAAAAATTAAAGAAATTAATTCAAGATTCGAGGTTATCACACAAACTTGAAAGAATTAGTGATTATGTTGATGAACCTAAAGATTCGGGATACAGAAGTATTCATTTCGTTTATAAATACAATTCTAAAGTTGAAAAATATGATGGCCTAAGGTTAGAGTTGCAAATAAGAACAAAATTACAACACAACTGGGCAACTGCTGTTGAAACAGCTGGCATTATTACTAACACTTCTTTAAAGTCAAGCAAAGGACCAGATGAATGGCTTTCATTTTTTAAAATAGTTAGTTCTCTATTTGCTATCAAAGAACAATTACCAGTTCTTAAACTTCATACTGATAAGTCAATGGAAGATTTGATGATAGAATGTTATAATAGCTGTAAGGAATTAAAAATTATAGAAACTTTAAGAGTATTAGGTGTAACAACGAATCATCTAGAGCAGCAAAATTTTCCTGGTGATTATTACCTTATTAATATAAATATTGAGACCAAATCTGTACAAATAACTGTTTTTGACAAAAACTCTTTAGAAAAGGCATCTGAAAAGTATTTAGAAATAGAAAAGAATATTAAGGAACAATCAAAGAATGCAGTAGTTTTAGTAGCTGCCAATTCAATGAGGTTATTAAAAAAGGCATATCCTAGTTATTTCTTAGACACAACTGAATTTTTAACAGCCCTAGAAAGAATAAATGATAATTGTATAACTAGAGGATATTTAAAAAATAATAGATAAAACCAAATCTCTACCATTTTACTATACATTCTACAAACCCCACCTAAATTCCTTAGATTTGCAGCGCAAAACAAAGGCTTAGGGATTGAATTTTTACGTCATCTATTTTCTGGTTGCCATTTCTATTTTTGGCTTTATTGCTGCCTTTTCTTTGGTGAGCGTTTATGCCGAGCGTAAGATTTCGGCTTTTATTCAGGACCGTTTAGGGCCAATGGAAACTGGGAAATTTGGCTGGTTGCAAACCGCTGCTGATATCCTCAAACTCATTCAAAAAGAATACATCGTTCCGGCTTTGGCAGATAAAGTACTATTCACCATTGCGCCTGTTATTATTTTTGTGGCGGTGTATTTGGGTTTTGTAGCTCTGCCTTGGGCTCCGGGATTGGTTCCAGCCCATATGAATTTGGGCGTTTTTTATGTATTCGCTATTATTTCTATTGAAGCCTTAGGGATATTAATGGCGGGATGGGGCTCAAACAATAAGTACAGTTTATTGGGTGCGGTGCGTTCGGTGGCGCAAATGGTTTCTTATGAGATTCCTATTGGTTTCGCTATCATCTCTGCCGTGATGATTTCCCAATCGTTGGATTTACAAGTCATCAATTATAATCAAGGCGTTTTAGCGACCGAACAAATTAAGTTTTTCGGGGTTTTAGAAGTCAATAAAATTGGAGGCATATTGGCGTGGAATGTTTTTCAGGCACCACATTTATTGGTAGCGTATGTAATTTATTTCATCGCTTCGCTGGCCGAATGTAATCGAGCTCCGTTTGATTTGCCTGAGGCAGAATCGGAATTGATTGGTGGTTTTCATACAGAATATACAGGTTTACGTTTCGCTTTTATATTTTTGGCAGAGTACGCCATGATGTTTTTGGTGGCTATGTTGGGTGTCACCCTATTTTTAGGAGGTTGGAATACACCCTTACCAAATATCGGTAGTTTGCATTTAGCAGATTATACGACAGGAGTTTTTTGGGGGATATTTTGGGTGATGGGAAAATGTTTATTGGTGGTGGCTGCACAAATGTGGATTCGCTGGACATTACCACGTTTACGTGTCGACCAGTTGATGACACTTTGTTGGAAGGTTTTAACGCCGATTGCTTTTGGATGTTTGGTGATTTCGGGATTGTGGAGGTTGATATTATTGTCAGCCTGAGCGGAGTCGAAGTTGTCAGCCTGAGCGGAGTCGAAGGCTAACCACGGAAGACACGGAGGATTTGCACAGAGTGCACAATTTGAGCAAGATTTTTAATACGTTTGAAAGATGGGTTAAGCCTGTCTGCCGAAAGGTAGAGATTAAAGCGGCATTCTTTTTTGTAGGCCCTTCGACTCCGCTCAGGGTGACAAAAAAGGTTAAATAAAAAAATATAAATGATTAAAGAAGCTTTTAACGGATTGAAGACGGCATGGAAGGGTTTGAGTTTAACGCTCCAACATTTTGGTGCTGCCACACATTCTAAAAAAGTGAAGGGGATTAAGGAAGCGGATTATTTTGAGCAGCAGAATGGGATTGCGACGGTTCAATATCCACATCAAAAATTGCCGGTGCCAGAGGTGGGGCGTTACCAGTTGACGGTGGAGATGGATGATTGCATTGTGTGTGATTTATGCGCCAAAATTTGTCCGGTAGATTGTATAGATATTGAAAGCATCAAAGCAACGGATGTGATTGGGAAAACTTCGGATGGTTCGGTTAAACGTTTGTATGCGCCCAAATTTGATATCGATATGGCGAAGTGCATGTTCTGCGGTTTGTGTACCACGGTTTGCCCGACAGAATGTATTACCATGACGCCCGGTTACGATAAAAGTGTGACGCATATCTCGGATTTGAATTATAAATTCGCCACCATGACGGAGGCTGAAGCAGAAGAAAAGCGTTTGGAATTAGAAAAGCAACAAGCCGAAAGACAAGCAGCAAAATTGGCAGCTCTAAAAAAAATGGAAGAAGATAAAAAATGAGTATAGCACAAATCATATTTTATGTTTTAACTGCAATTGCCATCGGAAGCGCTGCTTTTGTGGTGTTCAGTCAACATTTGGTACGCTCGGTTTTTATGTTTTTTGTGACTCTTTTTGCTGTTGCAGGATTGTATGTTTTCGCTTTGGCGGATTTTGTGGCTTTAACTCAAGTGGTGATTTATGTAGGCGGTGTTTTGGTGTTATTACTTTTTGCATTTCTACTTTCATCGAAAGAATCATTGGAAGGGATGGACAAAATTCCTTCGGGTTTATTGTCTGCTCATCGTTTGCCGGGAGCTTTAATTTCGGTTTTATTTTTAGCGGTTTTGGGTTTCATTTTCTTTCAGATTGATTTTGAAAACCTGAATTGGATAAAGGCCTCGGCTGCGAATGGGAATGTGATTTCTGTTTCGGATAATACCATTAGAAATATCGGCATCAACCTGATGAGTAAATACTTGTTGCCTTTAGAAATGGTTTCCATTTTATTGATGATGGTTTTGATTGGAGCAGCCAATATTGCGAGGAAAGAGTCTAAAGTTGATTAGGATTATTGGTAAAACATTTTTAGTAAATTTGAATAAGATTTAAATAAATATGAAGACATTAAATGTAGCCATTTCAGATATCGAATTCAATAAATTTGGACTTAAAGAAGAGAAATTGTCTTTTTCTGATTTGTTAGAGTTAGTTAGCAAAGAGTTGACCCGTATGAATTTGAGTAAAAGTGTAGAGTTGGCAGAGAAATATGGTTTATCAAATATGAGTTTAGAAGAAATTAATAGTGAAGTAAGAGCGGTTAGGAACAATGCAAAAAGTAATCATTGATACCAATTTTATCGTTTCTGCTTTGATTCAAAGAAGCTATCCAAATTTGATACTGAATTACTTTTTATTTGAAGATAAGTTTGAATTATGCATCTCAGATGAATTAATGGCTGAATATTATGAAGTATTGACCAGACCAAAGTTTTCAAAGTTTCCTGATTTTTTTAATAGAGCTGAGAATGTTCTTACAGATATTGCTTCCAAAGCTAAATTTTTCACCCCTTTAATAAAATTGAATTTAATCAAAGATGAAAAGGACAACATGATTTTAGAATTGGCAGATGAGTGTGAAGCTGATTATATCATTACTGGGAATTCTCAAGATTTTACTTTCTCGATCTATAAAAAAACCAAGATTGTTACACCTAAAGAATATTGGGATAACCATCAACCATGATTCCACTTCAACACTTTCTTTTTATTGGCGCCGCTTTATTCTCTTTAGGATTATTTGCAGTCATCACTCGTAAAAATGCCATTCAAATTTTAATGGGCATTGAATTGATGCTCAATGCTTCGATTTTGAATCTAGTCGCTTTTAGCCGCTATGATAAAGTAGATAATACGGGACAAATGTTTGGGTTGTTCATCATTGTTTTGGCGGCGGCTGCGGTCGCGGTGGCTTTGGTCATCATCATGAATTTGTACAAACGCACCCAAAATATTGATCCTAATAAAGCTAATTCTTTGCGAGGGTAAATGGAGAATCTGCTTTCTCCATATCTTTTAATGTGTTTGGCTTTTGTCGCCATCACAGCTCCGTTTTTAGCCTTTTTACTTTCCTTGATTTTTAAGAAAGTAGCCCCAGCAATCGGAATTCTAAGTATTGGAGCTTCATTTATAGCCTCTTTATTCTTGTTTCTAGCAGTTTGGAAAAAGCAAACTTTACATTTTAGCTGGCATTGGGTTCAGTTACAGCATGTGAAAATTGATGTTGGTATTTTACTAAATGATTTAACGGTCATCATGCTATTAATGATATCTCTTATTTCATTGCTGGTTCATATTTATTCAGTGGAATATATGCGGAAAGATGTATTGAAGTACCGTTATTTCGCTTATCTTAGTCTGTTTTGCTTTGCCATGTTGGGTGTGGTTTTAGCAGATAACCTCTTTATATTATATGCTTTTTGGGAGCTGGTTGGTTTTGCTTCTTACCTACTCATTGGGTTCTGGTTTACCAGAGACAAGGCAGTTCAAGCCAATAAAAAAGCCATGATCATGAACCGAATTGGAGATGTAGGTTTCCTGATTGGTTTAATGATTTTACTGACACAGTTTCATACTTTAGACCTTTCTGTTTTATTTGGACCCGAGAATTTAATCAGTTCTTCTTTTGTTAAAAACGGACTTTGGGTTTCTCCTTTTAATACGATGCCTGATTATTGGTTGACTATTGCGGGCTTTTGTTTCTTTGCAGGCGCTATTGCAAAATCGGCACAATTTCCACTACACACTTGGTTGCCCGATGCCATGGAAGGTCCAACGGCGGTTTCCTCTTTAATTCATGCAGCAACAATGGTTGCAGCAGGTGTTTTTTTGTTGTTGAGGATTGTGCCGCTCTTTAATGAGTTGGTTTTAACCAGTATGGCTATCATTGGTTTATTCACCGCTTTTATGGCCGCTACCATCGCGTTAACGCAAAGCAATATTAAAAAAGTTCTGGCATTTTCTACCATTTCACAACTAGGATTTATGATTTTAGCGGTAGGAGTAGGAGATAATGCTGCCGCGATATTTCATCTGATTACCCATGCTTTCTTTAAGTGTTTATTGTTTCTGACTGCTGGTGCGGTGATTCACGAATTACATCATCTAAAAGAAAAACATCAGCTCGACTTTGATGAGCAAAACCTGGATTATATGGGAGGCTTAAGAAAATTTATGCCGATTACTGGCTTTGTTTTTCTATTGGCAGCTTGTGCGCTTTCAGGATTGCCGTTCACTTCTGGCTACTTATCAAAAGATGCCATTTTAATTAGTGTTTTTCAATACGCTGATGTGAATGGTGGAATTTATTGGTTATTTCCCTTGTTCATTTCCATCACTTCTTGGCTCACTACTTTTTACATTTTCAGAGTGGTTTTCAAAGTCTTTTTTGGAAAGTTTCGATTGTCAGAAAAACTCTCGCAAAAATTGGAAGTTCATGAGGCAAGCCGCTGGATGACGGTTCCTATCCTAATTTTAGGTATTTTCTGCTTTGGTTTTTTCTTCGCCTTTAATCCATTTAATTTAGATAGTGCATGGTTATATAAGGGTTTTAATATCAACCAACACAACGAAGGTATTTATCATCTAATAGTTCCTTTGTATATCAATATGCTCAGCATAGCTTTGATTTTCACCACTTATTATGTGTATGCAAAAAAAACCATTAACATCAATTTTCAAGGAACTTGGTTTTATAAATTTTCTTACAACCAGTGGTATTTTAACTCTTTTTACGATGTTTTTTTAATAAAATTATTCTTAGTAAAAACTAAAATTTTTTACTGGTTTGACCAAAAAGTGATTGATGGAATTGTTCATTTTTTAAGAGATTTTGCTTTAATCCTTTCTAAAATTTCCTCTTGGATTGATAAATATATTATCGATGGGTTAGTAAATGGAGTTGCAGCTCTAGTGCAAAGGATTGGAATTTGGTTGCGGGGAACACAAAATGGTAAATTGCAGCATTATTTCATTTGGATGCTTTTTTTGTTTTTATCTTTTATGATTTATAAAATTATACTCTGATGGGTTTATTGTCAGTTCTCATATTTCTGCCTCTAGTTTTTGGCGTACTTATTTTAGTGATGCCGAAAAGACTAAACAGCTATTTCAAATATCTGGCAGTGGTTGTTTCATTGATTCAATTGGCAATTGCTACTTGGATGTATTTTCAGTTTAAAACTGGAGATACTTTTGCAGGGGTGAATAAATTATCACAATACCAATGGATAGAAAAATTAGATTGGATCCGTTTAGACGTTGGCTCATTCGGGACTTTACAAATCGATTATTTATTAGGTGTCGATGGTTTTTCTATTGGCTTAGTCTGGCTTTCTGCTTTAGTGATGCTGATTGCTTCACTTTCTTCTTGGGAAATTAAAACCAATCTGAGAGGATATTTTGCCTTGTTCTTATTGTTAGATACCGCTATTATTGGTGTTTTTTGTTCGTTGGATTTATTCTTGTTTTATATCTTTTATGAGTTGATGTTGTTACCACTTTATTTCCTCATCGGAATGTGGGGCGGGGTTCGCAGAGAATATGCAGCCATCAAGTTCTTTTTGTACACCTTGTTTGGTTCCATCTTCATGTTATTGGTGATCGCAGGTTTGTATCTTTCTGTTACAGATCCAGCAACAGGAAATCATACCTTTAGCATGGTGGATGCAATGAATCCTGCAAATTATTCTGCGGGTTCTATTTTTTCGATTGCAGCTCATACACAGATCTTGGGTATATCTGCCAGATCTTTAGGTTTTATCATTGTGTTTATTGCTTTCGCAATCAAAGTTCCTATTTTCCCATTTCACACTTGGTTGCCAGATGCCCACGTTGAAGCACCAACACCTATCTCTATTATCCTTGCAGGAATTTTATTAAAAGTTGGTGCCTACGGAATTATTCGTATGGCTTATGGAATTTTCCCTGATGTAGCGATTTCATTATCATGGTGGATGGGATTATTAGGCGTAATCTCCATTATTTATGGCGCAATGAACGCTTTGGCGCAAACTGATTTGAAACGATTAATCGCTTATTCTTCTATATCTCACATGGGTTTTGTATTGATAGGAATCGCTTCACTTACGTCTGAAGGTTTAAACGGAGCAATGATGCAGATGATTTCCCATGGTTTCCTTTCAGTGATGTTGTTCTTTATTGCTGGGGTAATTTATAATCGAGTGCATGATCGAGATATTTATAATTTCAGAGGACTGGCCAATCACATGCCAATATTTACTGGCTTTGTAATGATTGCTTTTTTTGCTTCCCTTGGTTTGCCAGGATTCTCTGCTTTTATCGCTGAAATCTTCACCTTAATAGGTGCTTTTAGTTCTTATAATTTAAACGGATTGTTGCCTCATTGGATGGCCATTGTTTCTGCCTTCGGGATTTTGTTAGGGGCAGGTTATTTCCTCTGGACATTACAAAGAATGTTTTTTGGGACCTTGAGGTTAAAAAAGGAAGAATGGAAAGTAAATTTGGTTGATTTGAATTTTAGAGAAATACTTGTCTTCACACCACTTGCTGCATTAGCTTTAATTTTGGGCGTAATGCCTTCGCTAGTTTTTGATGTGATGAGTTCATCTGTGAATCAATTTTTAATGCTGTTTAAATAGTTTAAGGTCTTTTGTTAGGATTTAGTTTATTATGGAAACAAGCTAATAATTTAACAGTTTTTAATTCTTCATCAATGACAAAATATAAGGAATAGGGAAATTTTCTGATTTTTAAACTCCTGATATTTTTATAACGGATGAATAACATTCATTTAATGATTCAACAAAGTTCCTTGGAGCACTATCACTATTTATAGAATAAAAGTTAATCGCATTTTCAATCTCAATTTGAGTACGAGATGAGATTAAAATTTTATAATTCATATTTTTTATTCAGCTTCTTTATAGATTCATCAGCACTCAAATATTGTTCGTTATCTTCCATTAACCTATTATCCAAAGTTTTTTTCATTTCTTTAGTTAATCCAAAATCTTCATCTTCTTCCACAATAATGGTAATAGGTTTAGATTTAAAAGTTGTTTTAATGGCATCCAAAATATCAGAATTTAATTCTTCCGCAGATGATAAATGATAAGTTGTGTACATAGTCAGTTTTTTATTCTTAAAGATAAAAAAGATTAGTCAAACCTTAGACATCACTAAAATATTATATTTGCCAATTCAAGTTAATAAATGCAAAACATCCAACAAAGTACCACTGATACCCTCCATTCGCTTTCTTACTTGAAGCCCGAATGGACGTTAGCTATTGGATTTTTGTTGGTCATTGTTTTAGATTTATTCGTCAAAAAATCCAAACTGATGGTTTTTGCTGCAGCGATGTTGACTTTGTTGTTGAGTGCTGTTTTCCTCATCATTCAATTCCCAAATATCGGCGAAAGCCAATTGCTTTTTAATGGGATGTTCAGCTTAACAAAAGCAGGTACTCAATTTAAACTTTTAATACTATTCGCTTCAGTTTTAGCTTTGATTTTCTTTTATCAGGATGAACGTTTAAAAAATCATCCAAAAGGAATCAATGATTTTATCAGTATTTTTTTAGCAGCTGTTTTAGGGATGTTTTTGTTGATTTCATCTGCGAATCTATTGATGCTGTATTTATCCATCGAGATGATTTCCTTAGCATCTTACCTCATGGTGAGTTACAGTGCTTATGAGAATAAACAAGCAGAAGCCGGAATGAAATACTTGTTGTTTGGTGCTGTGGCATCAGCTATGATGCTCTATGGGATTAGTTTGATTTATGGTTTTACTGGTTCTATTAATTTATATGGAACTGAAATCATCAATGGCTTTCAGCAAATTGGAACTTCAGGCAGTGCTTTAGCTATCGTTTTATTGATGGCTGGAATTGGCTTTAAATTATCCTTTGTGCCATTCCATTTCTGGACGCCGGATGCTTACCAGACAGCACCAACTTCCGTGACTTCATTTTTATCCAGCGTTCCAAAGATTGCGGTATTTGGTTTTCTGTTTTTGTCGATACCAATTTTACAATTAATAGGAGTGGGTATCTTCGTTCAAATCATTTTAATAGTCTCAGCTGCATCTATGATTTTAGGGAATATAGTCGCCACTTTTCAGGACGATCCTAAGCGGATGATGGCTTATTCTTCTATTGGGCATACCGGTTTTATGCTCATGCTTTTTATCTTGCCTCAAGATCAAATATTAAAAGCTTTAACTTTTTACTTATTGGCTTATACTTTAATGAATGCAGGAACATTTATGTCCATTTCTTATATCGAAAGTCGTTTTGGGGTATTGAATATTTCGGACTATAAAGGCTTAGGAAAGAAAATCCCATACCTCGGATTTTTACTCGTTATCCTGATGGTTTCTTTAACAGGATTACCTCCAACTGCAGGATTTATCGGAAAGTTTTTGGTATTTACTTCTTTAATTTCATCAGCAGCTGACTCTAGTTATGTTACAATTTTATTAATCATTGCCGCATTAACCACCGTGATTTCATTGTTCTTCTATCTAAAGATACCGTTGAATTTCTTTTTAAAAAAATCTAATGAAATAAAAAAGGAAACAAAGTTAAGTGCTTTATTGCCAGTTGTTATTTCACTTTTAGTGTTTTTGATTATCCTATTTGGGATATTCCCTTTTTTATTGAACTCTTTGATAATCTAAACCTGGACCATCGCAAGCTTGCCATGTACTATAAATCTCTTGGCTAGATTTAATAAATAATTGTTCTTTTAACGCTGTTGAGTTACAGCTTCCAATTAAATCACTAGAAGATGTGTATTGAAGTACAAAATATTTTTCATCACCCATCTTTTCTGTATCAAAAGTTCCAGATGCTGAAGTGGTAGTGCCCTCTTTGATTCTGGTTTTAGTAAAGGTATAATCGGCGTTAAAAACGTAAGTTTCTTTCCATAGCATTTGATTTCCTGTAGTTTCAGAATTTGGAATATTACCACTCATCTTTACCAATTCCCACTTTTGCGGATAGGTATTTACTTCAAAAGTTTTCTCTTTTTTACAAGAACTTAAAATAATAATTAGTGTTAGGAATGTTAATGCTTTTTTCATGATGATGTTGATTAAAGGTTTAATGTTTTTGTTTATCTATATTACGAATATAATTATAAATCAGATACAGTTGATTAGTGCAAAGGATTCAGTTTAAATATTTGTATTTTCGAATGATCAAAGTATAAACCTTAGCCTATATAGATATGAAAATTATTTACTCCATATTAATCCTCTTTTTTACAACTCAATTTGTATTTGCTCAAAGCAATCGCTTTAGCTTTGAAAAATATGGCAATAATGAAGGCGACACATTAAATTATCGTTTATTAAGTCCTGATTATAACACCTCTAGAAAATTTCCTTTAGTTATTTTTTTACACGGATCCGGAGAACGTGGTCATGATAATGAAGCACAGCTAAAATGGGGAGTGATGAATTTTGCATCAGACCAAATGATGCTACAGCATCCATGTTATGTGATAGCACCCCAACTTCCTGAAAATGAATCTTGGTCCAACTTTACAAAACCAGATGCTGAAAATCTAATGATGCTAAATTCAAGTCCAAGTATAACGATGAAGTTATTGATTGATTTGATTCATGATTTTGCAGCAAAACACCCCATCGATCAAAGTAGAATTTATATCACAGGTTTGTCTATGGGTGGTTTTGGGACTTTTGATGCCATTGAGCGTTACCCTAATTTATTCGCAGCTGCAGTACCAGTTTGCGGTGGCGGGGATATTTCAAAAGCGAGTCTAATTGCTAATATCCCGATTTGGATGTTTCATGGAGCGGAAGATCCTGCGGTGCCTACGAAATATTCATTACAAATGACTGAAGCTTTGTTTAAAGCCGGAGCACATCCGGCATTAACCATTTATCCTGAAACTGGGCATTTCTCTTGGCTTGGCGCTTATACTGATCCTCTAATGTTTAACTGGTTATTTAGTCAGCGTATAAAATAGTAGCAAAGACTTAACTAATCTAAACCCGATTGCAGCGTAAAGCCCGCAGGCCAATAGCGAGCGGACTTGTAGCACAAAGCGGGACTGCTGCGACCGAATCGAAATGGATTTTGCTTTTCTAATATAAAGCCCACATTAATTTTGTGCAAAGAAATGTGATGCGAATGACGCTTTTAATTTCTCAAAACCTTTTAAAGTGCTAATTTTGTGAGCTTCATTAAAACAACAATGAGCGACTCTATTAAACATGAATGCGGTATCGCATTTATTAGACTTCTAAAACCACTTTCTTACTATCAGGAAAAATATGGCACCTCGCTTTATGGCCTAAACAAGCTGTATTTGTTGATGGAAAAACAACATAATCGCGGTCAAGATGGAGCTGGAATTGCCACCATAAAGCTAAATGTAAAGCCCGGAAATCGATACATCAGCCGTCATCGGTCGATGGAGAAAAATGCGGTCCAGGATATTTTCTCTTATGTGATGAAAAAATTTGCGGATGTTGAAAAGGAAAATCCAGAGTTATTAAATGATCCCGAATGGTTAAAAGAAAATATCAGTTTTACAGGGGAAGTTTTATTAGGGCATTTGCGCTATGGCACCCATGGTAAAAATAGCATTGAAGCTTGCCATCCTTTTTTACGTCAGAACAATTGGATGACCCGTAATTTAGTAATTGCCGGAAACTTCAACATGACAAATGTTGATGAATTATTACAGCAGTTGTATGATTTAGGTCAGCACCCAAAAGAGCGAGCAGATACAGTTACGGTATTAGAAAAAATAGGTCATTTTTTAGATGATGAAAATCAATTCTTATTCGATCAGTTTAAGCGTGAAGGTTATGATAATGCAGAGATTTCTCAGTTGATTGCTAATCACTTAAAAGTGAACCGGATCTTGAAGAAATCAGCTAAAACTTGGGACGGAGGATATACCATTGCTGGAATATTTGGTCACGGAGATGCTTTTGTTTTGAGAGATCCTGCTGGAATTCGTCCTGCCTATTATTATCAAGATGATGAAATTTTTGTAGCAGCATCAGAGCGTCCGGCTTTGCAAACTGCTTTAAATATCAAAATCGGTCAGGTTAAAGAAATTCAACCAGGACATGCCATGATCATCAAACGAGATGGTACCATTACCGATGAAATTTTCAGAGAACCAGTAGAGAAAAAAGCATGTTCTTTTGAGCGAATCTACTTTTCGAGAGGAAGCGATGCAGATATCTATAAAGAGCGAAAAAAACTGGGTCAACTACTTTGCCCAAGAATTTTAGATCGCGTAAATCACGATTTGGAACATACGGTTTTCTCTTATATACCAAATACTGCCGAAGTTTCTTTCTATGGTTTGGTAGAAGGTTTGCATGCCTATACCAAGCAAAAACAAAGAGATGCATTAGTGCAAAGCCGCGATAATTTAACAGATGAAGAATTAGATAGGATTTTGAAAATAACGCCTAGGGTCGAGAAGCTAGCAATTAAGGATGTGAAAATGAGAACATTCATCACTCAGGATGCAGATCGAAGTGACATGGTGGCTCATGTTTATGACACTACCTACGGTTTGATCAAAAGAGATGTAGATACTTTAGTTGCTGTGGATGATTCTATTGTTCGCGGTACGACATTAAAACAAAGTATTTTAAGAATATTTGACCGCTTAGGGCCTGTAAAAATTATCATTGTTTCATCGGCGCCTCAAATCCGTTATCCCGACTGCTATGGGATAGACATGAGTAGGATGGGTGAATTTGTGGCTTTTGATGCTGCTATCCAGCTACTAAGGGAGCGTGGAATGGAACAGACTATTGTAGATGTTTACAATAAATGTAAAGCTCAGGCTGATTTACCTAAAGAAAAAGTAATCAATCATGTGAAAGAAATTTATGCTCCTTTTACCCCTGAAGAAATATCAATAAAAATTGCCGAAATTATTACTCCAAAAGAAGTGGAAGCTAAAGTGGAGGTGATTTATCAAACTTTAGAAGGATTACATGAGGCTTGTCCTGATCATTTGGGAGATTGGTATTTTTCTGGCGATTATCCAACACCAGGTGGGAATAAAGTAGTGAATAAAGCTTTTATGAACTGGATGGAAGGTAAAAATTCAAGAGCTTATTTGTAGTTTTTTATCAAATTCATACTACTTAAAAAGACCTTTATTGATAAGATAAAGGTCTTTTTTTATTTCTACTAAACTTTTATGACAAGTTATTTAACATCATTTATCATCTTAAATGAGCGTATGGGTGAAAATCAAGTTATAAATGAGTTTTAGAGCGAAAACTATGATTAAAGATCCTGCAACTCTATTTAAAGTTCTGATCGCACTTTCCTTAATCTTATATCTCATTTTATGGGCGAAATAAGCTTTAAGTGTGTCCATACCGAACAAGGTAATGAGTATAGCACCAAAAAAAGGAATAATTTCACGAGAAGTTAAATCTCCATATATGGAATATACCCCGCTAGTTACACTCACCCAATATATTAGAATAAAAGGATTAAATATACACATGAAAAATCCTTTGAAAAAGTAACCTGCATGTCTAATCCTTGAAGTTTCATCCTGGTAAGTAATTTTCACTTTCTTAAGTAAATAATATAGCCCAATACTTAGCAAAACGATACTTCCAACTATTCCGATAGGAATTCGGTATTTACTTTCGAAACTTAGGAAAGAAGTTCCAAATAGCGTGATACTCATGTAAATGAAATCACTAACTACTACACCAGAAGCTAAAGCTAGACCAGCATAAAACCCTTTTTCTATGCTTGTTTTAATTAAGGCGAAAAATACAGGACCTGTTAAGAAAGAAAGAACAATCCCTAAACCAATTCCCGAAACGATAAGCTCTAGCATGTAATGATTCTATGGTTATCTGTATTGCGAATATGCGATTTTCAAAAGGAAATCCCTAGTTTAATTTAAATTAGGGAGATGTTATTTATTTTCTTTTTTCTTGTAAAAAAAGCTTTATTTAGCTTAATTAATATCATCAATCGCGAAATTAGTTTAAACCAAATTCTAAAATGGAACAAAATTCTAAAACAAACTGGGCGCAATTTGTCCCACTGGCTACTGTATTCTTTTTTTGGGGCTTTGTTGCTGCCAGTAATGATATTTTAATTCCAGTATTTAAAAAGGCTTTTGATTTAACTCAAAGTCAAAGTCAGTGGGTTTCATTAGCGTTTTATATCGCCTATACAGTTGGGGCTCTTATTTACAATGGAATTTGTGTATTGATGAAAAAAGATTTGATCAATACCTTGGGCTACAAAAATAGTTTGGCGTTAGGATTATCTATTTCTGCCCTTGGTACTTTATTATTTTATCCTGCAGCAAATCTTCAATCATTTCCATTGATGTTAACAGGTTTATTTGTGGTGGCTTTAGGTTTTTCGCTACAGCAAACGGTGGCTAACCCCTTGGCAATTGCTTTAGGGCCTATTAGTACAGGTTCTCAAAGATTAATTTTAGCAGGTGGGGTAAATAATTTTGGAACAACAATAGGACCGCTCATTGTAAGTTTTGCGATTTTTGGATCTAGTACCAATGTGAATACTGATATTAGTATTGAGAGTGTTAAAATTCCTTATTTAGTTGTTGGAGTGGCATTTTTACTAGTGGCTATTTTCTTGAAACTATCTTCCTTGCCTGATAAGCCAACCTTGGTTGAGGCAAAAGTAGATGAGAGCGTTAAAGGTTCAGCGTTAAAATATCCACAATTAGTAATGGGTATGATTGCTATTTTCGTTTATGTAGGTGTTGAGGTTTCAACGGCTAGTAATTTACCAGCCTATATGGAAAAGGATTTAGGGTTTCAACTAAAAGAGATCGCTCCTTATATTTCATTGTACTGGGCTAGTTTGATGATTGGAAGATGGACTGGTGCTGTTGAAGCTTTTACTGATAATATGACTAAACAAAAGATATTTAGATTTATAGCCCCTTATTTAGCGTTTGGCGTTTTCTTGTTAGTGAATGCGATAGCAAAACATAATTTGACACCATTTTATATTTATGCGTTAGTAATTTTAGTTTTAATAGCAGCGGATATGATGAGTAAAGGAAATCCTGCTAGAATGTTATTGATATTTTCATTATTAGGTATTGTAGCTTTATTTATAGGCATGTTCACCAGCGGAATGGTTAGTGTTTATGCATTTATTAGTGTGGGTTTATTTTGTAGTACATTATGGCCATGTATTTTCACATTAGCGGTAAGTGGTTTAGGTAAAAACACCAGTCAAGGAAGCAGTTTCTTAATTATGATGATTATGGGAGGTGGAATTATCAGCTGGTCTCAAGGGTATTTATCAGAATTTACTGGTATCCAATATAGTTATATTGTAGGGGTATTGTGTTTTGCTTATTTAGCTTTTTATGCTTGGAAAGTAAGTGGAATTTTAAGAAAACAAGGAATTGATTTTGATAAAAAACTAACGGCAGGTCATTAAAGTGAAATTGACGTTTAATGAAATTTTCATGAATTTGGCTGATGATTTAGCAAAGCGTTCGCATTGCGTAAAAAATCATGTAGGCGCTGTGCTGACCAAAGACACTCGGATTATTTCAATAGGATATAATGGTCCGCCGGCTAATACGCATAACTGCGATGAAGAATGGCCAAAAGATGGTTGCCCTAGAGACTCAAGAAATAGTTGTTCTTTAGCATTGCATGCTGAGGAAAATGCTATTTTATATGCCATAAAAAATGGCACTCAAATACAGGGAGCAACGTTATATACTACGCTTTCTCCTTGTATTGCTTGCGCTAGATTAATATTATCATCAGGGATTAAAGAGGTTTTTTTTAAAGATTCTTATGCTGCTTATAAAGGATTAGCCAATGACGAAGGTGTTGATTTTCTAAATAAGTTTGGAGTGAGTTGTAATAAATTAGAGGACAATGAAGTTTCTGTCTAAATGAAAAATCTGATTTTCTTCTTTTTAATTTTAAGCTCAAATCTTCTTTTTGGACAAAAACTTCAGGATAGTGATATCGATGAATGTTCAGGTTTAGTCGTTTCTTCAAAAAAAGACAATTTACTTTGGGTTCATAATGACAGCGGAGATAAAAGCCGTGTTTTTTTGATTGATAATCAAGGAGAAACGCAAGCAGTATTCAACTTTAATAAAGAAGTTATTGATTGTGAAGATATCGCTATGAATTACCCTAAAAATGGAAAGCCACAGCTTTTTGTTGGAGATATTGGTGATAATAGTGCTCGAAGAGAATACATCAGTATTTATAAGTTTGATGAACCCAATCTAGCCATTAAATCTAAAGACGAAATAGCAGTTAAAAATGTAGAAGAATTGCGTTTTAAGTATCCTGACGGTCCGCGAGACGCAGAATGTTTAATGATAGACCAACATGACCAAAAAATTTATATCGTTTCTAAAAGAGAGGATCATGTAGGTCTTTATTCTGCTCCATTAAATAGTAAGCAAGGAAATATCATTATTTTAAAAAAGGAAATGACATTAACTTTTCCTGGTGGACCAGGTTCTAAATGGATTACAGCTGGTGATATATCCAGAGATGGAAAAGAGGTAGTAATTAAATCTTATATTTTTATTTTCTATTGGGACAGAAAACTAAACGAAACTATTCCACAATGCTTAAAAAGAGCATTTGATGGATTGCCGTACAATCCAGAAAAACAGGGTGAAGCTGTAGGGTTAACTAAAGACGGAAGAAGTTACTATACCATAAGTGAGGGGAAACATGCTGATATAAATTTTAAAAAGATTTAAGCATCTGTTTTCTATTTTAGAAGACTACTTTTCAAAAGTATCTTCTTCATCTGGAAGGACAAAATCATCACCAAATTCTTCATTAACATCATGTACCCAATTTTCTTCGTTAGTGGCTTCATGTTTGTTTTCGGTTTTCTTATTAACTACTTTTTCATCCTCATTGGTGATTTTTTTATCGTCAGTATTTTTTTTAAATCTTTTGGGTCTTGTTGATTTTTCATGATATTTTTTTTCCTTATATCCTACAAAAAGCTTTCCAGAAAAGATTGATGGATTAAGGTTTATAATTTTTAATCAACTCATAATAGAAGCTAATGCCTTTTTTATATTCTGAGATTTTGATTCGCTCATTTACCCCATGAAAACCTTCAGGATCGGTAAATGGACTAAAGCGAAATATTTGAGAAGTGATGTTTCCAAAATATCTTGCATCGGTAGCACCTAAAACTAAATATGGTGCGACAATAATATTTTGATGAAAAGCAGAAATGGTTTTTTGGATATATTTAAAAGTGGGGTCATCAACATTTGCTATTTGTTTAGGTTCATTTCCTTTGCCTATTGGAGTAATTTTTATAGAATCGTTATTAATTACTTTTTTTACATGATCAACCACATCTTGTCTGCTCACTCCTGGTTGCGTTCTAAAATTAACAGTAACTTGTGCTTCGCCAGGAATTAGATTCTCCTTAAGGCCTGCATTAAAAATAGTTGTAACAGTTGTTGTTCTAATAGTTGCGTTACCAGCAGCTGATTTTGCATAATTACTGATAATCATAGGTTTAAATAAACCCTGATTTGCCATGGCCATTTTGCTTATAAAAGGCATCTCCGGTCCAATATAGCTCAAAAAGCTTTTTACTATGGGGGTAATTTCTGGTTTAAACTGATTTTCTTTTAATTTTACCACTGCTTTAGCCATCTCATCAATTGCAGTATGCTCTTCTGGCATAGATGAATGCCCCCCTGGGATATTGATTTTCAATTCTAAAGTTTGATAACCTTTTTCTGCAATGCCTACTACAGCAGCAGTTTTATTCAACCTTGGTACTTTGTATTCGGTAATAATTCCTCCCTCATCCAAAACAAAAGCGGGGGATATTTTTCTATCGGCAAAAAGTTGTGCCATCACTTTTGCACCCTTAAAACCAGATATTTCCTCATCGTGTCCAAACACAAAATAAATATCTGTTTCGGGTATAAAACTTTGCTTTAACAGTAACTCGGCGCTTTCTAAAATGGATATTAAACTGCCTTTATCATCTATAGCTCCCCGCCCATAAATAAAGTCATTTTTTATCTGACCTGAAAACGGCTCAGCATCCCATTTATTTAATGTTGCTTTTTCAATGGGAACTACATCTTGGTGGGCCATTAAAATAATAGGCTTGGCTGTCGCCGATTTTCCTTTCCAATGTAGAATCAAACTAAAATTGTTCACCTTCTCTAAAGTCATTTTAGAAAAAACCAAAGGATAAGTTTGCATCAGAAATTGCTGAAAGCCTTTGAACTGACTACTATCCATTTGCTTAGGATCATCGTAAGAAATAGTTTCGAACTGTATCGATTTTTGTAGATGAACAACACAGGAATCGTCTAATTTTAACAAAGGCACCTGTGCTTCTTTTATTTGTTTACTCTTAAAAGTAAACGTTTTGAAAAGCACAAAAGCAATTAAAATGATGATAATTATTCCAACATATTTTAGAATTTTTTTCATAATGCTATCTAAATAAAGTTCTTATACCAATTAAACGTTTTTGATAATAAGTATTCATCGTAGTGATGGATACTTGTCTACTTTTGCCTGATGAGGAATGTATAAATGAGATAGGTAAGCCAGTTTCAGAAGTAATAATCCCAACATGTGCCACTGTTTTCTTAGAGGTGTCAGATATAGAAAATAGGATTAAGTCGCCAGGACCAGCTTTGTCTTCTGTAATTGATCGTCCGACTTTTGCAAACTCTGCAGTATAACGTGGAACATCTACCGAAAAATGTTTAAAAACATAATTTACAAATCCTGAATTATCAAAGCCTTCAACTGGGTCTTGTTTGCCATAAGCATAAGGTACACCCTCAAATGTAACAGCATAGGCTACCAAAGCATCTGGCGAACCTTGCACTTTGTTCGGTAACGTATCTACAGATACTGTGTTATTTGGAATTTCACTGTGTGGTGTACTATCTTTTATGGAGCTGCTGGTATCTTTCGATAAAACGATATATCGCTGGGCAGTATCTAAAATACTTTGATTGGCCTCTATGACATTCGAACGATTATGAAATCTTTCGCATGAACTGAGTATTAAAGATGAAATACTTGATACGAGTAAGATTTTACAAAAGATGCTTTTCATTTCATGAGTTTATTTTCCTTATTCATCTAAATTACAAATCATCGGTCATTTTAGCTTCATGAAATCGTTAAATATATGAAGCACCCTTAAATAAATTTTTATCTTTGCCCATGCAAGAGAAAATTCTGATCCTCGATTTCGGTTCTCAATATACCCAACTCATCGCTAGAAGAGTTCGCGAACTGAATGTTTATTGTGAGATACACCCATTTAATAAGATTCCTGAAATTGATGAATATACAAAAGGAATAATCCTTTCAGGAAGTCCTTCGTCAGTTCGTCAGGCTGATGCGCCACAAATAGATTTTAGTCAATTTCATGGTAAACTACCTTTATTGGGTGTTTGCTATGGTGCACAATATATAGCTCAACATTCAGGGGGATTAGTTACTCCGTCTGAAATTAGAGAATATGGAAGAGCAAATTTAGAATACATCCATAGCAATAATACCTTAATGCAGCATTTGCCTGTACGATCTCAGGTTTGGATGTCTCATGGCGATACCATCAAAGAAATCCCAGAAGAATTTGAAATTATAGCAAGTACGGATACCGTAAAGGTAGCTGCTTATCAAATTAAGGGAACCCAAACTTATGGCATTCAATTTCATCCGGAGGTGACACACTCTGCTGATGGTAAGCAATTATTGCAAAACTTCTTAATTGATATTTGTGGCTGTTCACAAGATTGGACACCTTTTGCATTTGCCGAAACCACTATCGCTGATTTGCAAGAGCAGATTAAAGATGATAAAGTGGTTTTAGGATTATCAGGCGGAGTAGATTCATCTGTAGCAGCATTGATACTACATCAGGCAGTTGGCAAAAGCCTACATTGTATTTTTGTTGACAACGGTCTATTAAGAAAAAATGAGTTTGAATCGGTTTTAGATTCTTATAAGAATTTAGGATTAAACGTTAAAGGGGTTGATGCTAAGCAAAGATTCTATGACGCTTTAAAAGGATTATCTGATCCTGAGTTAAAAAGAAAAGCAATTGGCAGGGTTTTTATAGAAGTATTTGATGATGAAGCTCATCAGATTAATGATGTAAAATGGCTAGCTCAAGGAACAATCTATCCGGATGTGATAGAATCAGTTTCGGTAAACGGAGGTCCGTCTGCAACTATTAAATCACACCATAACGTTGGCGGTTTACCTGACTTTATGAAGTTAAAAATTGTTGAGCCCTTAAAATCCTTATTTAAGGATGAAGTACGTAGGGTTGGAAAGGCTTTAGGTTTACCAGATGATATTTTAGGTCGTCACCCATTTCCTGGACCTGGCTTAGCAATTAGAATTTTAGGAGATATTACTCCTGAAAAAGTAGGTATATTACAAGAGGCAGATTATATCTATATCAAGAATTTAAAAGATTCTGGGTGGTATGATAAAGTTTGGCAGGCAGGAGCAATTTATTTGCCTGTTCAATCTGTTGGCGTAATGGGTGATGAACGTACGTACGAAAACGTAGTCGCTTTAAGAGCTGTGGAATCAGTAGACGGAATGACTGCAGATTGGAGTCATTTACCTTATGATTTGTTGGCTAAAATATCTAATGAGATCATCAATAATATAAAAGGAGTTAACCGAGTAGTGTATGATATTAGTTCTAAACCGCCTGCAACGATTGAGTGGGAATAAAATAATAGGAATTTTTTTGTTAGGGATGTTTTTAAGTGCTTGTTCGCCTAAAACTGCTCCAACAAAAAAAGGGCCAACGCCAGCACCAGATAAACAGAAAGAAGAACCAGTAATTAAAGAATTAGAACCTTCTGAGAAAACAAAATCCCCAGAAGAAATGATTATTTCTTTGATTTTGCCATTTGATTTAGGTGCTGTGAATTATCAAAATGCCAATCTTAGTGATATGAAAAAATCAGAGATTGCAATAGACTTTTACCAAGGTTTTAAAATGGGAGTGGATTCTGTGGCGCATCAAAATGCAAAAGTAAATTATAAGCTTCAGCTTTTTGATTCTAAGGATGATCCAACTCAGTTGGCAAATTTAGCTGCAAAAGGGGCAATTAAAGCCTCTAATTTAATAGTAGGCCCGGTTTTTCCTAATGGAATTAAAACTTTTTCTATTTATAGTAGGAATTTAAAAATACCAATGGTATCGCCTCTAGCAGCGTCAGATCCATATTTATTCCAAAATCCATATTTAGTAAGTATTAACAATTCTTTAGATCAACATGCTTTTAAAGCAGCATCTTTTATAAAGCAAAAGTTAAAACCAAAGAAAGTAGTTTTGATTAGAAGTGGTCAGGCTGATGAGTATAAATATGCCGTACCATTTAAAAAAGGAATGGATAGTTTAGCTAAGGGAATTCCGGTAAGCGAAATCGGAATCAAAGCTGTTGGAATGGCTAACGTATTTAAATATTTAAGTCCTACAGGCTCTAACGTGGTGGTGTTACCAGCAACAGATCGTTTATTTTTAACAGATATTTTTAAAGAGTTAATTAAGCTAAGTGAAACTTATCAAATCACTTTAGTTGGGCACCCAGGTTGGGAGCGAGCTTCGTTTTTAGACTATCGTATCATGGAGCGATTAAATGCATACACAACTTCTTCTTATCAGGTGAATTATAAGTATGGGAGAAGTGCTGTTTTTATTAAGAATTATAGATCTAAATTTCAGTTAGAGCCTAGCGAATATGCAGTTAAAGGTTTTGATATTGGCTATTATTTTGCATCATTGATGAATGAAAAAGGAAAAGAGTTTATGAGTTTAGTTGAAAAGGAGAATTATGATGGCATCCATAATGACTTTGCTTTTGTAAAAGATTCCAAAACAGGATATTATAACAGCAGTTTAATGGTAATGAAGTTCGAATCGGGTCAATTAAAAAAGGTAAATTAAGATGAAGGCAATTCATCAACTCAGCACCTTCCAAAATATATTAGCGCAATATAATTTAGATCAACCTCTTCATCGTTTTTTAGCACTGCATTATAGACAAAATAAGCAAATGGGATCTAAAGATCGCCGAATTGCCAGTCGATTGATATACAACCATTTTAGATTAGGAAATATCTTAAAGCAAGAAACACAAGAAAATAGGTTAGTAATTGCTGAGTTTTTATGTAACGAACAACCAAACTCTTTTTTGAATCATTTTAAATGCGAATGGGATGAATTGGTTCATCTTTCAATAGAGGAAAAGCTAAAGCTTGTTAAGCAACAATACCCTAATTTCCTTTTAGCTGACGTTTTTCCATTTGCCAATTACCTTTCAGAAGGGATAGAAACGCCAACTTTTTTTAAATCTCATTTTATTCAGCCTGATTTGTTCATCCGAGTAAAGCGAGGACAAGAAAAGCGTATTGCAAAATTATTGAGTGAAGCTGAAACTCGGTTTACTCAAGTTAATGAACAGACTTTTGCATTACCCAACGGCACAAAATTAGACCAAATTATTTTGGATAAAAGCATTTACGAGGTTCAGGACTTGTCTTCGCAAAAGGTAGGTAAGTTTTTTAAACCTCAGAAATGGGATAAATGGTGGGATTGCTGTGCTGCATCTGGTGGTAAATCTTTATTATTATATGACGAACAGCCTGATATTAAATTGTTAGTTTCGGATAATAGGGAATCAATTTTGGATAACCTTCAAGAACGTTTTGCCTTAGCAGGGATTAGAGGGTATCAGCGTAAGCTATTTGATTTGACCGAGAGTCAGGATTTGTTTTTACATGATTACGAGTTTGATGGAATTATTTTGGATGCTCCTTGTAGCGGTTCAGGTACTTGGGGGCGCACTCCCGAAATGATGAGTCAATTTACAACGCATAAAATTAAATTCTATTCAGATTTACAAAGAAAGATTGCCATAAATGTGGTGAAATATCTAAAAGCTGGAAAGCCATTAATTTATATCACTTGTTCTGTTTTTAAAGAAGAAAACGAAGACCAAGCTCAATGGCTTTGCAAAAATTTTAATCTAGAAGTTGAAGAGCAAACACTCATAAAAGGTTATCAAGCTAAGGCCGATACCATGTTTGTAGCCAGATTAATTAAAAGGTCCTAATTAAATTAATTCGTAAATTTAGCATTTTATTAGCTCCCTATTTAAGCATACCTTTATTTAAAGCAATTGTTGTAAAATAAACAACACACCATAATTTTGAATTAAAAGTTTCTTTCTAGTTTAGTACACTATTGGTTGGTGATTACTTTTAAGCTGGTTCATTATTGTTGCATAACTTAACAATGCTACCCATGTAAATAGTTATACTTCATGAGTTGTTTTTACAATGTGGCTAATCACTTGATCTAATTCATGAGTTGAACTTGATAAGTATTGTAACATTTCTTCTTTTTCCGTTAACGTGGTTGACTCGTGTTCAATAAGACTCATCAATCCCATCATTCTTGCTAAAGGAGCCCTAACTATATGAGATTGTGTCCAAGCGATATCTTTTAATCTTTTATTTTGAGCTTCGAGTGAATTTTTATAAAATTTTTCTTCTGAAACATCTTTACAAACAACCAAAACACTTTCTATGTCATCATCTAATAGTATCCTGGTTGTATAAAATTCAACATCAATCAATGTTTCATCTTTCTTTTGCTGTTTAATTTCATATTTTGTTACTTCATTTAATAAAGCTTGGTGTATCATTTGTTGGATACGTTCCTTATCCTCAGGAAGGTGTAAATCTGCAAGATTCATCTTATTTAATTCTGCTTTAGTATATCCATATCTCACTAGCACTTCTTGGTTAAACTGCTCTATTTTAAGGTTAGTAGGGTTAATTAGCCAGTTAGCAAAAGGACTTAAATTAAACAAATTGCGATATTTTAATTCGGAATGAACTAATTTTCTTTGCATTAATGTTTTTTCGGTAACATCATTATAATAGGCAGAAGATCCAGAAAAATGATCTCCTTCAAAATCCAAAAGTATATTTCCTTCTACTAAAATTTTCTTGCCACTTTTAGTCATTAGGGTCTTTTTAATACCTGTAATGATTTCCCCAAATTCTTCTTTTTTGGGGTGTGGTACAAATGTATCAATAGACTCAGGGGCCATGATATCAATAAGGTATAGGTTTTTTAAATCCTCCTCGTTATAACCCAACTTATCTTTAAAACTGCGGTTTACGCTTATTAATTTACCATTACTATCCGCGGTTTCCAAAATATCTGTGGTATGCTCAATTAAAGCTTTGTATCTTTTTTCGCTTTTAGATAATTCCTTGTTGATCTTATTCTTCTGAGTAATTGATTCTGAAATTACCAAGCCCAAGCATATTAAAAAAACAGTAAAGATTATAGTAAAGTAATAACCCATGTCTTGACGTTGATTTAAATCGACTTGAGCTTGACTAATCTCCTTATTTTCTGCTTGGTACAAGTACCTAAAATATTTATTAATTGAATTTTTAGTTAAATGATAATCGTGATAGACAACCGAAGAATTAAATTCGCTGGCTTTGTTCATTTTTTTCGCTTTAATTAAGGATTGTAAAGCTGTAGCATGTTTTAGGTAAATGTTTATGTCTTTTAGAAGTTGATTATATATTTGTAATTCTACCTTATCATTAATGATTTTGCGATATTCATATAGGTTAGATGGAATTTCTCTTATTCCTTTTTGTAGGGCAGTTAATGCAATTTCTTTTCTTTCCTCATTTTTATAAAAAAGATACCTTAAAAGGTTAATTTGAATATCATCTATACCATCTTTTAACTGTATAATCGAAGAATTTTTTCTTTGTGTTCTATTTAATGTTTTAATAACAAAGTCTGCATTTTTTTTAACTTTGTTGTTTTCAATATATCTATTTAAAAAAATAGCGACCACCAACAGTAAAAATAAAGCAACAAGTATACGCTGTATGGGTATATTCTTTATAGTCATTAACTTCATGCCATTCTAACGTTTATTTAAAAAGTATAATCTGGAGTGATTATCAAAAAAATAATTAGGAAGTAAAATAAGAAAATATAAATTAAATAAATCGGATTCAACTATTAATTTTAAAAATTAGCCATAAAAACCTGAAAAGTAGATGAAATTCATTTTATTTAATGCTTTGTAATTTACCTGTTTTTTCTTAAATTTAAATAGCTATTGGTGTTAGGGGGGATTTTTCATCACGCTGCTATTCCTTTAGACAAAATGAGTACACAAAAAAACATCATCACTTTAAAATCTCATTTAACAGGGTTAGAAGATTCACTTGAATAAGGAGGCAAAAAGAATACAATCAGCCAATGTTGATACAGCTGACAGAGAAATGCTTTTTTAAAGAATTATAACCCTGTATTATTCCTAAACAGCTTAATCGCGATGGCTAAAAGAATAATTCCAAAGGCTTTTCTTAGGATATGTAATCCTGTTGGTCCAAAAAGCTTTTCGATGTGTACAGAATTTTTAAGTACAATATAAACAAAAATCATATTTACAATAATTCCTACTACAATATTTGGTGTTGCATATTCTGCTTTTAGAGACAATAAAGTCGTCATCGTACCCGCTCCTGCAATCAACGGGAAGGCTAAAGGAACAATAGAAACTGCTTCTGGTATTTCTTCTTTAAAAAAATTAATACCTAAAACCATTTCCATAGCGATGATGAAAATCACGATAGATCCTGCAATGGCAAAAGAAGAAATATCAAGGCCGATGATATTTAATAATCCTTCGCCCAAGAATAAAAAAACGATCATCAATAATAAAGAAACAGTAGTGGCCTTTTCTGATTGGATATGCCCTGCTTTTTGTCTCAATTGAATAATTACAGGGATAGATCCTAGAATATCAATAATGGCAAACAAAATCATGCTCACGGACAGAATCTCTTTAAGATTGAAATAATTTTTCATGAATTTGAATTTAACGTGATCAAATGTAAGGCAATTTATAAAATAATCGAATTTGCAATATAAAAGAATAGCAGGTTGTGAAAACAAAAAAGGTCCGGTGAAATTCCCGAACCTTTTTAAAATTTATTCTTCTATTTTTGGTGCTGGTGGATCTTTAGGATCAACAAGTATACCTTTTTGTAATAGAGAATGTTTTTTGCTGTATCCAAAATAGATAACGAAACCAATAGCTAACCAAACAATTAAACGTAACCAGTTAATCCATCCTAGACCAAAAATCATGGCGCCACATACTAAAATTCCTAAAATTGGAACAAAAGGAACCCAAGGAGTTTTGAACTGACGAGGCAATTCTGGATTAGTTCTTCTTAGTATAATCACCGCAGCGCAAACCAGCATAAAGGCGAATAATGTTCCTATACTGGTCATATCACCTACAATATCTCCTGGTATAAAAGCCGCAAATAAGCCAACTAGGACTAAAATTAATAAGTTAGCTTTATAAGGAGTCTTGAATTTAGGATGTAAGTCACTAAACATTTTAGGCATTAAACCATCGGCACTCATGGCGTAGAATACTCTAGACTGTCCCAGTAACATCACCAAAATAACGGATGAAAATCCAAATAAGATAGCTACTGTTACATACTGTGCTAGCCAAGCATACCCTATCATATATTTATTGATTGCAAAAGCTACGGATGCTTCTCTTCCAGTAGTTCTAAAATCTTCTACAGTTGCAACACCGGTTAATACATGAGAAAAAAGAACATATAAAATGGTACATATTACTAATGAACCTAGGATGCCAATTGGCATATCTCTTTTTGGATTTATTGCTTCCTGTGCAGTTGTACTCACTGCATCAAAACCAATGAAGGCAAAGAATACCACACCTGCAGCACCTAAAATACCCATAATACCTCCGTAATCATAAGTAATTCCTTGATGATCTGTATAAGTAGTTGCTTCAGGAATATATGGAGTATGGTTAACTGGGTTTATAAATTGCCATCCAATAACGATAATTAATATTACGATAGAAACTTTTACAATAACTATAATTCCATTTACCAATGCTGATTCTTGGGTGCCTTTAATTAAAAGTAATGTTAAAACTGAAACTATAAAAAGTGCAGGTAAATTTATAACGCCATGTTGGGTGCCATCTAAACTTTGCTGAAACGGAGAGTGACACCATTCATAAGGAATGGGAGATACGTGTATCACTTCTACCAGCAGATTATTGAGGTACTCACTCCAAGCAATACCTACTGTTGCAGCACCAACTGCATACTCTAAAATTAAATCCCAACCAATAATCCAGGCGACTAACTCACCCATTGTTGCATAGCTATAAGTGTAAGCACTACCCGCAATTGGGATTGAAGATGAAAGTTCAGCGTAGCAAAGACCTGCTAATGCACAGCCTATGGACGCAATAATAAACCCAATAGTTACAGATGGACCAGCATGCTGTGCCGCAGCGGCAGCAGTTCTAACAAACAGTCCGGCACCTATAATCGCACCAACACCTAAAGCTATTAATGAACTTGCGGTTAAGGTTCTTTTTAAGGTTTTTTCAGATTCGGCCGCGTCTGCCAGTAATTGGCTAATCGATTTTTTTACAAATAAACTCATTTAAGAATTGTCGTTTAGTTAGGATAAAACAAATATTGTGTGTAATAAAAAATCTAAAATACTGTAAAATGTGAAACATTCTACATTTTTTTTTAAGACGGAATATTTTTGTTACGTAATTTCAGATATAGATTTTATAGAAACAAAAAAAGGTAATGAACTTGGTTATTAAGCATTAAATGAATATATTCTGCCTTTTCACCATTTTTATAATTTATATGAAATCAAAATTATTACGAAGCATTTTATTATTAACAGCAGTTTTAGCATCCAATAATTTGTTTGCTGCGGAAGGAATCGATGAAAAGATTAATAAAGGTTTTGCGCCCATAGCAGACGCTTGGGAGTCTCTTGTTTTTACAGCTATTCCAATAACAGATACGCTTAGTATTCCAATTGTGTTAATCATTTTAATTGGAGGAGCACTTTTTTTTACATTCTATTTTTCCTTTGTAAATATTCGCAAATTTCCAATGGCTATTAAAGTTGTTCAGGGTAAATATGATTTTGTTGAAGGAAATGGACCCAATAAACCACACCCTGATGACGAGGCCGTTTTACCTTCTTCTGACGATGAAAGAAGAGATGGAGAGGTAAGTCATTTTCAAGCATTAACCGCAGCCGTTTCGGGTACGGTAGGACTTGGAAATATTGCTGGTGTAGCTGTCGCAATTGCAGTTGGCGGTCCAGGAGCAACATTCTGGATGATTTTAGCCGGTTTATTAGGCATGTCTTCAAAATTTGTGGAATGTACCTTAGGTGTGAAGTATAGAGATGTCGACAAAGACGGAACCATTCATGGTGGGCCAATGTATTATCTTAAAAAGGGATTAGCAGAGTTAAAAATGGGCCCGTTAGGTAAAACTCTGGCAATCGTTTTTGCTATTCTTTGCGTGGGTGCTTCATTTGGTGGTGGTAATGCATTTCAATCTAACCAAGCCGTAGCTCAAATAACTTCAACTTTTGGTTTAGATGGAGGATTTGTAAAAACATTGCTAGGATTAGCAATTGCTGCAATTGTAGCCATCGTAATTTTGGGAGGTATTAAAAGGATTGCCGTATGGACGGAGCGTATTGTACCCTTTATGGCTGGCTTGTATGTTTTAGCTTGTCTGATTATTATTTTTGCGCATATTAATTACGTTGGTCATGCTTTCGGTTTAATTTTTTCAGAAGCATTTTCCCCATCAGCAGGAATGGGTGGGTTTTTAGGCGTATTAATCACAGGTTTTAGAAGAGCCGCATTTTCTAATGAAGCTGGGGTAGGCTCAGCATCTATTGCACACTCTGCAGTAAGAACTCGTTATCCCGCCAGCGAAGGTGTGGTATCTTTATTAGAACCATTCATAGATACCGTAGTAATTTGTACCATGACAGCTTTAGTTATTATTTTTTATAACATGGATGGCTTGTTTGATTATGGAATGACTGATGCTGCTGGAAATGTCACCATTAAAGCTACTGGTATCGCTGCAGGAGGTGTTGATTTAACAACATTAGCATTTGATGCGGTAATTCCACATTTCTCTTATGTGCTTACTGTTGCTATTGTTTTGTTTGCCTTTTCTACGATGTTATCTTGGTCATATTATGGCTTACAAGCTTGGAAATATTTATTTGGACGATCAAAAACATCAGATATAACTTATAAAATTATATTTCTGATTTTCGTAGTAATTGGAGCTGCAGCCACCTTAGATTCGGTAGTTAAGTTTTCTGATGCCATGATTTTGGCTATGGTTTTCCCAAATATGATTGGTCTCATTATCCTCTCTCCTAAAGTAAAAGAAGAAATGAAGAAATATATGAAAGCTATTAAAGCAAAGTTTAATTAAACTTTAAGTTGGTAAGAATTTAAAATCCAGATAATTTTTTGTCTGGATTTTTTTATGTCGTCAAGTTTAAATGATTCATCATGGAAAGCATACCTTCAAAAGCAGGCAACAAGGTCGCTTTTAAATGGATTTTATCTTTAGAATAAGGATGACTAAAACCTAATTCACAAGCATGAAGCATCATGGTATCCATAACAAATTCATTTTTAAAATATCTATTTTGTTTGTTACATCCATGAGGCCGATCGCCAATGATTGGATGCATGACGTGTGCCAAATGCTTTCTAATTTGATGCATTCTACCCGTTTGTGGATGTGCTTCTACCAACGAATATCTTGATGTGGGATATTTTCCAATTTCAAAGGGCACTTCAAAATGTTGTAATAGTTTCACCTTCGTATAAGCCTCTTGTATAGCTCCATTTTCTTTTTTTAAAGGATAATCAATCTCTATTTCATTAGGGAAGTAACCACGAACGATTGCTAAGTATTTCTTTTGCATTTGATTTTCTCTAAACAAGGCTTGAAGCAATTTATTAGTCTCCTGATCTAAACCAAATAATAAAACACCTCCAGTTTTACGATCTAAACGATGCGCAGGCCAAACATTTTTCCCTATTTGATCTCTTAAGAGTTGCAATGCAAATTCTTCCGCATCACGAGCGATGGAAGATTGATGAACCAACAAACCATGTGGTTTATTTATAGCCACTATATAATCATCCTGATAAAGAATCTCTAACATTTATTATACTAAATACTTTGGGTAGAATGCCAAAAGCTTAATTATTTTCAACAAAGATAATTAAGTCTTTTGCTTCTTCTTTTTTGCAGCTGGAAAAAGAATATTATTTAGAATCAGTCGATAACCGGGAGAATTTGGATAAAGATTTAAATCAGTAGGAGGATCACCCACTAAATGCTGGTAATCTTCCGGGTCGTGACCGCCGTAAAAAGTCCATTGTCCTTTTCCAAACTCGCCATGGATATACCTAGCTTCACCAGCCGATTTCAGCTCGCCCATGACTAAAACATTAGGTTTTAATAATGATTCTTTAAAAGCGGTAGTTTGTCCCATAAAGCCTTTGACTACTTTTTCATGATTTTGAGTAAGCATAGTTGGCACCACATCCCATTTTGCGGAGAAATCAAAAAGTGTAAAATAATCATGAGCCTGATCAACGCGGCGACTATTAGTCACATCAATATCAGAAAACTCATAATTCATCGGATTTAAATCGAGTTTGAAATTTTGAAAAGCAAATGTTTGGGTAAAGTCTAATTTAGATTGCGCATTGGGAGTTACGCCGTCTCCATCGAACATGTTTTCACAAATATCAATTCCCGCGGCAGCGAGTGCAATATCATAACTATCTGTTCCAGAGCACATCGCAAAAAGGAAACCTCCACCACCACAGAAATCTCTTATTTTCTCGGCAACAGCTAATTTCATTTGAGAAACTTTCTTAAATCCTAGCTTTTTAGCTGTAAATTCTTGATATTTAACATCATCTTGATACCACGCTGCATTTCTATAATTTGCCCAAAACCTACCGTATTGGCCAGTAAAATCTTCATGATGTAGGTGAAGCCAATCATATTCAGGTAATTTACCTCCAACCACTTCTTCATCATAAATCACATCATAAGGAATTTCGGCATAGGTAAGCACCATCGTAACGGCGTCATCCCAAGGAAGTTTACTTTTAGGCGAATAAACTGCAATTTTAGGCGCTTTTTCTAACTTTACCAAGTCCATATTCACTTCAGGATTATTGATTTCGGTTAAAATGGCATTCACTTTAGCATCAGCTAATACATCATAGCTGACGCCTCTGATTTTTAACTCATTTTCTAAAGTACTATTATAAGCGATCAAAAAACTACCTCCTTTATAATTCAATAACCAATCTACTTCTAAACCCTTTTTAAGTACCCAAAAAGCTACTCCGTAAGCTTTTAAGTGATTACGCTGCTGCTCATCCATGTTGATTAAAATAGAAGAAGCAAAGCTTTTTGATACCAAAGAAAATAGAATAAATAAGAGTAGGATTCGTTTCATTTTTTTAAAAATAAGGATAAAGCACTAAAACGTTCCCTTAGCCTGAAAATTTTATTAATTTTGCCCTTTCTATAAATTAAAAATCAAATGAGTAAAGCAATAATAAAAACTGCAAAAGGTGACATGACCGTTGAATTTTACGAGAAAGACGCACCTAAAGCGGTAGCTAACTTTAAAAAATTAGCAAAAGAAGGATTTTATAATGGAATAGCTTTTCATCGTGTGATCCCAAATTTCATGGTTCAAGGTGGTTGTCCTTTTTCAAAGGATGAGGCTACTGCTCACAAAGCAGGTTCAGGCGGGCCAGGTTATCATATTGATTGCGAGTTAACAGGTGAAAATCAATACCATGATAGAGGAGTATTATCAATGGCACATGCTGGAAGAAATACTGGAGGATCACAATTTTTTATTTGTCACAGCAGAGCGAATACTGCACATTTAGATAGAAACCATACTTGCTTTGGTAAAGTGGTTGAAAATGTTGATGTTGTAGATGATATTAGACAAGGAGATAAGATTTTATCTATCGAGGTAATCGAAGATTAATCTGCTAGTATAAAATTTAAAAACTAACATATGAATTTAGAAGGCTTAGTAGCTGTTTCCGGTAAGCCGGGATTGTATAAATTAATCGGGCAAAATAAAACGGGTTTCATTTTAGAAAGTTTAGATGAACAAAAGTCTAAAACTATCGTGAATATGTCTACTGCTAAATTAGCATCACTTGAAGACATTACTGTTTATGGTGAGGATGAAGATTTAAGGTTGAAAGATATTTTTGAAAAGATGAAAACTGCTGTAAAAGTTCCGGAAGCTAAGGCTGATGGAAAAGAGTTGAGAAAATTCTTTTTTGAGGTAGCTGCCGATCATGATGAGGCTCGAGTTTATTCTTCAGATATTAAAAAAATTGTAAACTGGTTCCATATTATAAAAGATTTGCCCTTATTCTCTGAAGCTGAAAAAGTTGAAGAGGAATCAAAAACAGAAGTAAAAGAAAAACCAAAGGCAATTAAAAATCCTGCGAAAGCAGCTAAGCCTAGAAGTGATAAAGCTGGGAACACCAAAAGTGTAGCGGTTAAGAAAACCGGGGGAAGTAAAAATCCATAAAGTTTATTTTAAAATTTAAGAGGTGATATGAAAATATCACCTTTTTATTTTTAAGATTTACCTGAAATATTCTATCAGCATAAAAAATAAACTCACAGCAATGATCAATATCCAGAAAATCCTTTTTTCTCGATTAGCATTCTCTCCTCTGAATCTGTAATTTCTTTTTTTGCCTATAAAACTCATCTAATTAAAGTTACGCTATTCTTTTTAAATATTTTATTTCCGGTAAGATCAACGGCACTGATGATAAAATAATAAACCCCAACAGGCATTGGTTTTCCTTTATAAGTTCCATCCCAACTATCAATAATTCTATCGGAAGAAAAAACAATTGATCCATATCTATTAAAAATATCAATATGATAAGTTTTAAGATTGGCAATCAGCACATTAAACTGGTCATTATTTCCATCCCCATTAGGAGTAAATGCATTCGGGACTAAAACATCACCTTCTTCTAATATTTTTAAAACAGGAAGCGTAAGAGTGTCTGCACATTGTTGATTATAGGATACTAAGCTAATGACATATCTGCCAGATTTTGTATAAGTGTGTGAAGGGTTTACAGCTGTACTGGTTTCTCCATCTCCAAAATTCCATAGATAACCAGTTGCATTTTTACTCGAGTTTACAAAGTTAAATTGAATTGGGGCACTATACAATTGATCTGGTGTAGGATCAATTTCGAAATTTGCAATAGGTTTTTTTAGAACTTTGATTTCAATAGTATTTGCCGACCCTGAACATGGTTCTGCAGTATATTTTAAAGTATAAGTTCCGGACAGAGAATCAGTGGTTAAAGGAACGACTAATTCACCGCTGGTAGTGATTTCCTTTCCGGTTGGTAACGTCCAAACTGCTTCAGAGCCAGCTGGTTGATTGGTTGGAGTAATGACTAAAGTATCGCCTACACAGTAAGTTTTAGGAATATCTGCTAAAGTAGGCGCTGGTAATGGACCAGAATCTTTAAAAAAATAAGAGCGATAACTGGTACACCCTAAAGGGCTAGTAACTTGTAAAGTAACTGTTCTGTCGCCAGGGCCTGTATAATTAACATCTACAGGACCAGCTTTAGTACTTGTTCTTGTAATAGCTCCTTCACCAAAATCCCATTTAAAATCATAACCTGGTCTGATTTCGTCAGGTACATATCTAGTGCTAAAATTATTATCACAGGGGGTATTTTGTGCTTGGAAAGAGGGTGCTGGACCTAAAAATTCTACTGTGCTACCTGTAAAATCAAGTCTAAAACCATTATCAGTACTTGTAAAATTATTGATTAACAACGCATATAAGTGATCTTGTTTAGCATCAACGTATCTTACAAAACCATCCTGACCTATACCACAGCCAGCTTGCTCATTAAAATCTGTAGAGGTTAAATTTAAGCCTGTTAAATAATAGCTCGGTGAGCAGGTCACTCCACTTCCCGCTGCACAACGTAATGCATTTGATGCGTTTGGTTTTTGTGGTGTATTCGAAGGTCCTAAATCAAATAGAACCCAATCTATATCATCACTTGTAGAGGTAGGAGTGATGGTAAATGTTAAGATTCCATCGTTTGCTGCAATCCATTTATACCATGTAGAATTAGCCTCTCCAGAGCCACTTAAACAAGTTCCGCTAGCTTCGTTATTATCTAGCCCTGACCCGCTAACTTTATTTTGTGTAAATGCATCTTTGCTGCATAAAAGCGATGCATTGGAGAAATCTTGGCCAGGTTGAAGTGGTGGAAAGTAATTATCAACGCAGAGCTGAAAAGTGCCAGTGCTGTTATTTCCTCCACTTATTCTAATATAATAGGTTTGTCCGACAACTAACCCACCTTTATAATAAGAACCCTGATTTGCATCAGCGTATAATTTCCCTATTTCCTGATTAAAGTTAGTGCAATTTGAGACTGTGTAAATCGCTACTAGTGGGTTACTTAAAGTGCCAAGACCTCCTCCAGTTTTTACGTCTATGTTGATATCATAAGCATTTGCTACAAATTTAAACCAAACATCATTTCCTGCAGATGGCCATTCTAAAGCTTTATCCAACCCGCTTGCTGTTGCGTTAATGTTATTATATTCTCCAGCTTGGGAACAATATCCATTAATGGCTCTTAAAGTGATAGGGGCTGAGCAATTATCATTAGTCGGAGGCTTTTGACCCTTTACACTGAACGGTATAAGTACCACTAATAATAAAGTGAAATAGTGTAAATATATTTTCAACCTATCTGAATTTACTCGTGATGATAAGGTTCGCTTTTTAAAATGGTGAAAGCTCTGTAAACTTGCTCCACAAAAAATAGACGAATCATTTGATGAGAAAACGTCAATTTCGATAAAGATATTTTATGTTTTGCTTTTTGATAAATATTTTGATCAAAGCCATAAGGACCTCCGATTAAAAAAACTAGATGTTGCGTACTCGCAATCATTTTTTTATTGATGAAATCTGCAAAATGAAGTGAACTTAATTCAACACCTCTTTCATCTAAAATCACGATATCATCTGTGCTCTGTAGGTTTTTTAAGAACAACTCAGATTCTTTTGCTTTTTGCTCATCCTCACTTAAATTTTTAGAGTTTTTTAAATCAGGTATTACTTTCAATTCAAACTTGATATAATGTTTTAACCTTTTGAGGTATTTTTCAATTCCTTCGATAATATATTTATCGTCAGTTTTACCAATAGCCAAAAGGGTAATTTTCATAAATGATTAATCAAATTTAAAGAACTAACAATTATTTGGATGAGGATCTTAATGGAGATATAAAATCTATCAGGCAAAAGATTTTTGCTGGTCATCCAAAGCATTCTTAACTGTTTCTAAGATCACATTTGGATAAATGGGTTTATTGATAAAATCATAAGCTCCTAAACTAATTAACTCGGCAGCTAAATTAGGATCGCCAAACCCACTTACAATAATTACAGAAGTTTTAGGATATTCTTTTTTTATTTTCTTTAATATTTCTCTACCATCGGTATCTTCTAAACGAAAGTCGCTTAAGACTAAATCGAAAGTTTCTTTGCTTAAAAAACCAAAAGCAGTTTCGCCGCTTTCGGCAATAGTTGTTTGATAACCGTTTTTAGTCAAAAATTTAGACATAATTAAGCAAATACCAATCTCATCATCTATGATTAAAATTTTTTGCATTTCTAAATCAATTTTGCTTTATGGATTTAAATTATAGTGATAAATGTAGGTAAATAATTTTATGTTTTTTAGAGTAATTTCTACACATTTCTCAATTCTAATTTATGAAGATTCTAT
>JAHJVW010000112.1 GCA_018828585.1 Bacteroidota bacterium | reverse complement strand
TTTTAATATGAATAGTAAAGATTTTCTTTTAGGCGCTTTAAAATATTACAATATCGAAATTATTAAAAATGAGGATAATCATATTACAATTTTTAAAGACTATGTTATTGAAATCGAGACAAATGGGCTTTTTAAGTTGAAATGTGATGGACAAGTTATTGCACCTTTTGATGACATAGATGAATTATGTAGATTTGTATTATTATAATTACATAAATGGAACAAACAAACTCTATGCAACGTTATCTTGCATTTCATACATTCTTAAGATAATTAGTCCAGGATCAACATTTAATGATAGACTTAAAGAATTGATGAAAACTTGCCCATTGGCGCAGACTAAGGAGATGGGATTCCCTAAAAATTGGTTAGAAGAAGAACTATGGCAATAAATGAATAGTTCTGATTTTTGTTGTATTCTCAAATTTTGTTATATTCACAATACCCCAATTGTTACTTTAAATATTCTCCCCCAATTAATACTACTGTTAGTAATTACTGACCTATGACAGCTATGTCAGGGACTCAGGAGGCTTTGCTATATATAGTATAATGTAAAATCAAGTATAAATACGGTTTTTGGACTCACGTAATTTATTTTACTTGAATCCATGATTACAATAGCGTTAAAGCCATTCTATTATAAAGGGATAGAGTGCATTAGTATACATGGGCCAAATACAGCTTATTTCAAAACAACAATCAAAAAATTGACCGGCATATTTTGGTGCCACAAAGAAAGAATCTGGTTTATTAAATGTACTAGAGAGGCATTTGAACATTTTAAAAAACAAGCGACTCTGTATTTTTATTTGAACACAGATGAACTTAGAAAATACCTTGAACAAAGAAGCATTGTAAATACAGACATAACAGAACCAATAAAAAAAGTCACCGCAATAAGTCTGGTAAAATTTCCTTTATCCAAAGACAATATTTTAGCATACGAATCAATGCGAAATAAACTGATTGTAAAAGGATATAGTCCAAATACTATCAAAAATTATTTATATGAGTTTCAATTATTGTTGCGATTACTTAAAGAAAGATCTGTCAATGAATTAGATAAAAATCATGTTCAATCTTATTTATTATGGTTATTAAAAGAACAAGGTTGTAGTGAAACAAAAGTGCACACCACAGTAAATGCCATTAAATTTTATTTTGAACAAGTAATGGAAAGGGGGAAAGAATTTTATGATTTACCTAGACCAAAGAAGCCATTTAAGTTGCCAGCAATTTTAGCAGAGGAGGAGGTGATGGATTTAATTAAGAATATTAAAAACATTAAACACAGAACAATGATTATGACTGGCTATTCCGCAGGACTTAGAGTAAGTGAAATTGTTGGTTTAAAACTAAAAAATATAGATAGCAAAAGAATGATGATACATATACAAGGTGCAAAAGGAAAGAAGGACCGCATGGTTCCATTATCACGAATATTACTTGAAACATTAAGAAAGTATTTTCTTTTATATAAGCCTAAGGAATATTTATTCGAGGGCCAATTTGGGGGAGCATATAGTACTAGATCTGTTCAAGAAGTAATGCATTTGGCCAAACAAAAAGTAACTGATAAACAAGGAAGCGTACATATGTTGAGACATAGTTATGCAACACATTTGATGGAAGCAGGAACAGATATAAGAATCATTCAAGCCCTACTTGGGCATAACAGCATCCGAACTACCATGCTATATACCCATGTTAGTAGGGTGGCGATTGGAAAAATTGAAAGTCCACTAGATAAACTAAATTGGTAATCTTCTGCGTATTTATAAGTAGACAGACGCGTTATTTTAAGTATCATGATTTCAGCTACTCCCGAAAGCGCAATTATAAATGATTGATTTAAACTTTTTTATATTTTAGTGAACGCGTACTTTTAAGTGTTACCTGCAAGGCTATGACGACACAACCAAAAAAATAAGCAGACGAAAATGGACGAAATTTTAAGACTGACATTACCAATTTATTTTATAATCTACTTCGGACTTGCTTTCGTTTTGA
>JAHJVW010000010.1 GCA_018828585.1 Bacteroidota bacterium | reverse complement strand
GTAACGTAAGCTGGGGTTTTTAAACTGTTATCGGCATTGAATCTGGGCGCTTTCCAGATAATGTCGTAGGTCTGCCATTCACCAGGTTTTTTGCAAATATTAACCAAGGGAATTGACTGTTTGTAGATTGACCCACATTGACCGTTTACATAAGTCTTGTTATTGTAGTTATCAAGAATTTGTAGTTCATAGCCAGATTCAAAATATTTATTTGCAATCCCCAAGTAAGCCAGAAAAACACCACTGTTTCCACGACTCTGATCTTCACCTGTAATATTTAAAGGTATTCGCCATTCTAGATGAAGCTGATAATCCATGAACTTTTGTTTTGTGATGATGCCTCCTGCTCGTTTGTTCACGGTCATGATATCTCCCGTAATATCCCAAGCAGCAGTCTTGGTACTGTCGTCGCCATACCAAGCATCAAGGTTATTTCCATTAAATAAAATAATGGCATCAGACGGCGCATCTTGAGGAGTTGCACCCGCAGAGATCACTTTTGGAATAGGACTGTATATTTCAGTTTTGGCAGCTTGTTTACTGAGGTTTTCCCAGTTTGGTTGTTGGGCCATTGCAGCTAACGATCCTAATGAAGTAGCTATTAATAAGAAGAAAGTTTTATTCATGATTGCAATTTAATAGGTTGTTGAACCAGCGAGTTAGCTAAAATATAAGTTAAAAATTATCATTTTATGATACTCGAATTTGATCTTATGTTTTTGGTTGTTAATAGAGATATCTCAAAATAAGCCTAAATATAAAAATTTATAGGAAGAAAGTCTCAGTTACCGATCAAAAACAAATTACAGCTTCCTCATTTTTACTACTATTATTGATTGATAATTTTCAATAGCTTTTCTAAATAGTTTAAGGTCATCGTAAATCCTCCTTGAAAGCCCATTTCAATCATCCTCTCGAAACGTTCAAGAGATTCATTGGTGATGGTAATATTCACTTTTGTAGTTTCGTTTTGTTCAATAAAATTAAAATCCCAATCAGAACCTGGTAATTCAGGGTTTTCATCTTTATCAGCGAAAGCATTCCACATTTTAAAATTGCTGATCGGACTAATAGTAGTATATTTCTGAATCGACCAATGTTCATCTCCTTCTGGACTAACCATCGCATAAAATCTTTTTCCACCCACTTTAAAGTCCATAAATTTTGTTTTCGATTCCCATGGTTTTGGTGCCCACCATTGGTCAAGAATTTCTTGTTTGGTAAATGCGTCCCAAACCAGTGAGATTTCAGCTGCAAATTCTCGGTTAATGATTACCGTTTTAGTACTTTTTTCAACGGTAAAATCAAATAGTAAGTTATTGTTCATTTTTTAGATTTTTAATGTTGGATAATATATTGTCAAGTTGATTGAACCTTGTCTCCCAAATTTTTCTGAATTGCGCCAACCATTGATCTATTTCTTTCATTTTTTCAATTTCAAGCGAATAGTAAATTTCCCTTCCTTGTTGTTCTTGTTTAACGATTTCGCATTCTGTTAGTATGCGAAGGTGTTTAGAAACAGATTGGCGGGTAGTATGGAAGTTTTCGGCAATCGCACTTGGTGTCATTGCCTGCATGGCTATTAAAGTAATAATTGCTCTTCTGGTCGGGTCGGCAATAGCCTGAAAAATATCTCGTCTCATTAATTGTAAATTCGCTTTTAAGAAACCATTCGGTTGCAAATATATAGGAAGCTATTCGGTTTCGCAAATTTATTTTTTGATCGTCAGAAATTCTGTCTGAATTTTGGACTTAGAGGGAAGGGGATAGAAATTTAAGTTTTAGAATAGATCTGAACCCAAATAAAATAAGTGTAAATACAATTCACACCTTAGAGATTTAGAATTTTAGTTTTTTAATAAAGTGCAGGAATCATGTATTGTAAGTTCAAGTAAGAAATGCAACTCAAGAGAAAAAACAAAGAGGAGAACAAACTCCCCTAAGTTTTATGCAAATCAACAAAGCAGACTTTTTGGTAAACTGGAATTTCAAGCACATTGTGAATATTCAGAGAATCCGGGGTTATAATTCCATCAATATAAAAAATGGCTATAAGCAATTAGAAATACGTTCACCAAGAGAATTTAGAAAATATGAAGACGATTGAAAAAGAATTTGACGCGGTCGGTTTTATGCGACAACAAAGGGATAGTTTAAGTGAAAGGTTGTCCAAAATGACAAAAGAGGAAATAGTGGCTTATTTTAGAAAACGCAAATTTGAAACAAATATAAAGCCCAGCGCATAACAGCTTAAAAAATTGCGGGCAGATTGTTTTTGCGTCTTCATCACTTTTTACTAAATTTAGCGTGGGTAGACAGGTTTTTGCAAGAAAAACCGCAAATTCTTAAACTAGCAAAACATTAGCATTGATAGGAGCCATATTCTTTTAAGTGTGCGCCCGAAAACTAACGCCATGCTCAACTATCATCATAAAAAATTTACCGCTATAAAAAACATGAGGTTTATTGCCTAAAAATACTCATGTTTTGGTCATAAATAGGGCTTTTTATAGCTAAGAAGTCTAAAACACTATGAAAAACGTGGTGTTGCGATAGCATTTCATTAGGTTTAAGCTTTCTTGAATCATCAGATAACCATACGATAAATGGAATATCTATTTGCTGTTTTGGAGCTATACTCATTGGGATTCCATGCATATATAAATTATCTTCACCTAAAGACTCCCCATGGTCAGAAAGATAAATCATACAAGAATGATAGTCCTTCAACTCTTTTAATTCACCTATTAAGGTAGCTAGGATGTAATCTGTATAAACAATCGTGTTATCGTAGGCATTCGTTAATTCTTCATGAGAACAATTTGCCAACTCCACGCTTTCACAAACTGGAGTAAATTTATTGAACCGAGGCGGATATTTTTTATAATAACTTGGACCATGACTGGTACTGGTATGTAAAATTACCAATATTTTATTTTCTTTAGAGGCCAAAATTTGCTCTTTTAAACCGGTGAGCAAAACTTCATCATAACCACAATTATCGCCTTTGCATATCTTCTCTAAAGCTTCTTTATTTTGATAACTTTTAATATTGACTTTAGGTTCTCCCGAATTTGTAGTTCTCCAGAAAACCCCTACATGATTTCTAAATAAATAATTTGGTAAAATTTCATACAGTTTATTGGTGTCTTTGTATTCTAGGATACTTTTGACGCCAGCGGTTGTATATGTTGCGCTTGATTCTGCTTTGTAACTGTGTACGTCATTTATTTTTGAGAGCAAGGGATTAGTATTTTTTTTGTATCCGTATAAAGAAAAATCTTCACTCCTAGCTGATTCTCCAATAACAAGAAATACGATAGATTTTTTATGATCATTGATGGTTGCATTTGGCAATAATAGCTGTTGCTCATTACCATCGTTTTTATGAATATAGTATAGGTTTATATTCACCAAATAACACCAAGGCATCACCAAGCTTCCTAAAGTTTTTGAATTTTTATCGATCCAAAGCCAATTTTTAGAATTAACATAGGCGAACGACAATAGAAAAAGGAGGGTTAGAATAACATGTAAAAAGAATTTTTTTAGGGTTGGATTGATGATTTTTATTTTGAAAAGCAAAATACTAGGGAGTATCCCTAATAAAACTATATAAACTATTAAAGTAAAAGAGAAAAAACTAAGAGCTTCTTCAAAATTAGTATTTAATATATTTCCAATCATTGTTTTATCAATCATAACACTATATGTATTAATGAAATACAAAGCAATTGCATTGATGATGAAAAAGACGACCATTAGCCATTTGCCAAAAACACGAAATAAAAATAGGAGTAAATAAAAAAGTAGCGCATTTGCAATCAGGGCGGCAATGGTTAAACTGGCAAAGAGTAAGATTCCGTTTAAGGTTTTAATATCAAGATTGTTTAAAGCGTAGCTATAAACAGGAATATTGTATAACACTAAATTAATAGCGCTAAAAAGTAAAACAAAATAGCTTAGTTTAAGAGGTTTTTTGAACATAATGAGTTGCCATTAAATACAACGATACGATTAGAGCGCACAAGGAAATATAAAATATCGGCAAATTTACATCTATTATTTTCTTAACAAGCACCACCCCCCAAATTACTAATACAAACATAAAAATGGGATAAAGCTTCTTGCTTTTGAGCCAAGTAAACCAATTTATATCATTACTTATTTTAATGCCTAAAATTGTAATTATCAACCCAATAGTGCTCCCTATGATCACATCAAGCGGATAGTGTGCACCTACCCCAACTCTTGAAAATGCAATGACTAAACCCAACAAAAGCATAAAAATACACCAGATGAGTTTGTTTTTTTTTGGCATAAAAGCAAACAACAGAATACTTATGACAATAGAAAGAGTGATCGAATGCCCAGAAGGTAAGGATGTGTTACCAGAAATTGTGCTGCCAACAATAGTGAAACTAGCATGATTTAACATAGCAGCTGGCCTTGGCACTGCAAATAAATTTTTTAATGTAGCCGAAACTATCAACGAAATTATTGATGAAATCAACAATGCTTCCCATAATTTAGGAGCATAAATGATAAAAGCAGTTAAGAAGGGAAAAATGATGACCACATCACCTAATTGGGTGAGGTTGAACTCTAAATTAGGAAATGCTGATAACCTATGGTTAAGGTATAAAAATAAATCAGTTTGAACTTTAACATATTCCACCGTAAATTTTTCTCCATCATTAAGAAAAATAAAATACAGAGATATTAGAAGCAACAACAAAAAAGGAGGAATCAAAAACCATAATTTTAGACTCTTAAAATTATTTAATACGCTATCATTTAGTTTGAGCTTATTTAACATTAATCATTGTTTATGAGCATGCAATTTAAGTGATAATGTTAAGAGCCTGTTTAAAATTTATCTAATAATTTGTTTATAGCTTCTTTTTGGCTGCAACTTCGTTAAATTTTTCGAGATAGAAGCCCGGCTATCTTTACAAAAGTTGCCTCGTTTCGCTCAAAAATAAGCTATAAACATTCTCACGATATAAATTTAAACAGGCTCTAATTATTTAGCTGAAAAGACTACTTTTTTGAAATTTTGTTTTTTGCGAACATTGGTTTTATAGCGTGTATGTCAATCAGTTTTACAAAGTATCATCTCCTAACTTAGACCATTAATAAAATTGAAACATAAAACGAATGATAAACAAATTATAATTGTAGCCTGTGGAACTGGAAATTTTGGTGTCAGTATTGTTAAGGCCTTCATAGGTAAAGTCGCTCAGCCTTTCTAAAATTTTCGCTTAGCATTTACAAAACGAACGCGAGGTTCTTTTGAGGAAACTCTGAGTGGAAAGGACACTGACTCCGCTCTGATAAAAGAAGCGGAGTCTTCATAGAGAGACCCTGCATGAAAAAGACTGGTAGTTTTGTTGATTTTTAAAGCTTAAACCTCCAAATCATTCATCACTTGATCTACTTTTTGTTCTAATTGTGCGTTCACTTGATCAAAATCAGTTTTAGAAGCCAATGGTGCATTTACACTGCAATAGAATTTAATTTTAGGTTCGGTGCCACTTGGTCGAGCAGAAATAATACAACCATCTTCTGTAATGAATTGCAATACATCAGATTTTGGAAAATTTAAAGCTTTAGTAGTATTGGAATCTAAATCGGTCTCTTTTTGTAAAGCATAATCTTTTAATTGAACTACTTTTGATCCGCCTAAACTTTTAGGAGGGTTGTTTCTAAAACGGTCCATCATGGCGATAATTTCTTCGGCACCGGCTTTTCCTTTTTTAGTGATGGACACTAATTTCTCTTTATAAAAACCATATTTCACGTACATGTCAATCATAGCATCGTAAAGGCTAGAACCTTTATCTTTATAAAAAGCAGTCATTTCAGAAATAAAAGCAGCAGAAACTACCGCATCCTTATCTCGCACAAATTCGCCAACCAAATAACCATAACTTTCTTCGCCACCTACAATAAAGGTTTCTTTACCTTGCTTCTCTGTCATGATTTGACCGATAAATTTAAAACCGGTTAAAGTATTGTAGCAGGTTACATTTTTTGAAGCCGCAATTTTATCAATTAGGTAAGTGGTCACAATTGTTTTGATGATATATTCTTTACCAGTGAATTTTCCTTCCTTTTCCCAAGCTTCTAACATGTAATTTATTAAAAGAGATCCAGTTTGATTTCCGTTTAATAATTCAAACTCGCCTTTGTGATTTTTAACAGCGATACCTACACGGTCAGCATCAGGGTCGGTGGCTAGAACTAAATCAGCATCGACTTCTTTTGCTTTTTTGAGGGCTAATGTTAAAGCTTCCTTTTCTTCTGGATTTGGATAAACAACCGTAGGGAAATTCCCATCTGGAGTAGTCTGCTCTTCTACTAATATCACATTTTCGAAACCAAACATTTCTAAAGCTTTAGGAACCAAAGTAATACCCGTTCCATGGATAGGAGAGTAGACGATTTTTAAATCTTTTTGACGCTTAATGGCATCAGGAGAAACCGAAAGGGAAGTGATTTTTTGTAAATAGTCAGCATCTATTTCTTCCCCTATCAAAGTAATATTCTCGGGCTTGGCATTAAACTTAACATCATCTACCGAAGCAATTT
>JAHJVW010000111.1 GCA_018828585.1 Bacteroidota bacterium | reverse complement strand
TTCTGTCGGTCTTTGAACCGAACGTTAGTGCTGAATTTATTGAAAATGAACTATAAAAATCCTCCAAAATCATAAAATAGAGGCAAAGAAAATTTATCTACGGTTATGCAACGGTCTTATATTTTCAATTGATTTATGGAATTGGTACGATGATTTCATCATACTTATAAACAAACATAAAATATTATGAAAAAGATTATTTTAAGTGCCTTTATAGCTTTAACAACATTTGCTGCTTTAGCACAAACTGTAGATACCCGAAAAAAAATTAATGTAAGCGGCATGGCCGAACAAGAGGTGACTCCCGATGAAATTTATGTTGGAATATCATTAAAAGAATACCTTAAAGACAATAAGAAAAGGGTAAGTATAGAAGAATTGGAATCTCAGTTACAAAAGGCAGTCATTAAAGCTGGTATCGCAAATGAAGATTTTATGATCAACAACATCAGTTCTTATACCAACTATTGGGAGAAGAAAAAAGACCCTACATTCTTGGCCTCAAAACAGTACAGCATTAAAGTAACTCATCTCAATAACCTGAATGATATCCTTGCTTCGGTTGATCCAAAAGGAATTGCATACACAAATATCGATCGCTATGCTTATTCTAAAGAAAACGAGATTAAAAAGGATTTAAAAATCAAAGCTTTAAGACAAGCTAAAGAAAAAGCGACTTATTTAGTGGAAGCCATTGGAGAAAAATTAGGTAGCGCTTTGGAGATACAAGACAGCGAAAATACCACTTACCCACAACCCATGTACAGAAATCAGATGATGATGAAAGCTGAATCAGCAGATATGGCCATGCCTGATATTGATTTCAAAAAAATCAAAATAACTGCGCAAATTAATGCCGTGTTCGAAATCAAATAAAATATTTTGAAAAGCAGAAAGAGCCTCCTCAACAGGAGGTTTTTTTGTTTTAAAAGAACATTACAAATGTTAGCTTTGGTTAATGAGTAGTACATTAGAAAGAAACGACGTTCCATCCAAAAAGAAGATCTTCTATCCAATAGAAAATCCTTTAAAACAATATCTGTTAAAATACGACAGGGAAATGAAACTTCCTTTGCAATATTCAGATATGTTACGTTTCAATCTTTCTACCCCTTTATTAGATAAAAACGATAAAGACACCCTGTGGCAAACCGTTTATTACGATGAAGGTGAAATGAAAGAGCTCTACCCTGCTCTTAAATATATTTATTCTTTGATGCATGCATCAGGAAGGCTAGACGTAATGGATCATCTTTCCGTATCCCGAATTGACTATTGCTCTTTTGGAAACTCACATCCTTTTAGGGTACGCATCATTAACCGATTGAATGATAATTACGACCATTTTTACGTGAAACGAGCCGATGCTTCTCGAGTTTATGGTTTGGAATTAGAACATATTTTATCACCTAACCGAATCAGTTATTTTACGGATGATGATACCCTGATAGAAGAACACATTCCAGGTTTACCGGGTGATGTTTTTGTGAACGAATATTTAGATGGTGTGAAATTTAATCAAACCCGAATAAGTAAAGAGTTTGTGAAATTTAACGAACGCTGTTTTGTGCGTTTATTGGGCGATATGCGTTCTTACAATTTCGTGGTAGATATTACGCCAGATATCGAAGGGAACCAATATCGTATCCGGGCCATCGATTTCGATCAGCAATCTTACGAAGGAAAGTTACGTTTGTATATGCCGCAATTTTTTAAAGAGAATAATAATTTGGTATTTATGGGAATTGATAGCATCAACGAAAAAACCATGAAACAATACCAACAGGAAGAGCGAAGCATCATCAGCCACCGTATTAAATTAGGTCGCTACAGATTAAAAGACCTTTACAACGCGTCACTTACCACAGAGTTGGCTCCCCCAGAAAAAACAGCTGCACTTGGTAAAGAGCTAGCTGATTATCACCAGAATAATCTTTTTTTAAAAATCACTCACATGGGTAAAATGGTGAATTCACATATCATTGTTTGTATGGAGAATAAGAATTTATAAATTTTTGAAGAGTAAAATTAGCATTTCATAGCTCCAAATATTTTGGCTTAGCACTCAAACGATACCGGGTGTTAACCATAAAAAGGTATCCTTTTCAGTTCCGTTCATTTTAATTTATTCATCCATCTGAAATTATATTTTAAACAGGTACGCATTTTGTAAACCAACTTGCATGATACCACCAAAAACTGATTCACGCTTAAAACATATCGAGTGGCTTTCCAAATTATTAGATAGTCAATTCAACATCAAGGGTTTTAAATTTGGTTTAGACCCTATTCTTAACCTTATCCCCTTTGCTGGCGACGGAGCAACTACCCTAGTTTCATTAATGATGGTTTATACCATGAGAAAACATGGTGCAAGCAGCAAGATTGTGGTTAAAATGTTGGGCAATGTTTTAATCGACACGCTTATTGGCGCCATTCCGATTATTGGTTGGATTTTCGATTTTTACTTTAAATCTAATAACCGTAATCTTATTTTATTAAAAGAACATTACCAAGAAGGAAAACATACAGGCAGCGGGAAAGGAATTTTAACCGCTTATCTGATAGGTTTTGTAATTATTCTATTTCTTGCGATTTGGGGAATTTGGGCATTAGCTGCTTGGCTCTTTAGCTCGTTCAGTTAGAAAATAGCAATCATAAAAAAAGCCTTTATCTTTTGCAGATAAAGGCTTTTTTGTTTTAATACATGTACCGTCCTATAAATAGGTTGACACAAAAAGTATTAACATTTTTTTAATCTATAAAATCAAAACCAGTAAAAGGCACCAAACATACTGGCACTTTAATGCCATCTTCAGTTTGGTAATTCTCTAAGATGGAAGCCAGAATTCTTGGTAAGGCTAAAGCACTTCCATTTAAAGTATGTGGCAATTGAGTTTTACCTTCTTTGCCCTTGTAACGTAATTTCAAACGGTTACTTTGGAAAGTTTCGAAGTTTGAAACAGATGAAACTTCTAACCAACGTTCTTGGGCAGCGCTATATACTTCCATATCATAAGTTAAAGCCGAAGTAAAGCCCATATCTCCACCGCATAATCTCAAAACTCTATACTGCAAGCCTAATTTCTGTAATAAACTTTGCACATGTAAACTCATTTGCTCCAAAATATCATAAGAAGTTTCGGGATGAACCACTTGTACAATCTCGACCTTATCAAACTGATGCAGACGATTTAAACCCCGCACATGCGCTCCATAAGAACCTGCTTCTCTACGGAAACATGGTGTATAACCACAGTTTTTAATAGGTAACTCTTCTTCCTTTAAAATCACGTCTCGGTATAAATTGGTAACAGGCACTTCTGCTGTTGGAATCAAATACAAATTATCTAAACCTACATGATACATTTGCCCTTCCTTATCGGGCAATTGTCCAGTCCCAAAACCAGAAGCTTCATTTACCAATAAAGGAACCATCATTTCCTCATAACCAGCTTTATCAGCTTCGGCTAAAAAGAAATTAATTAAGGCTCTTTGCATTTTAGCTCCTTTTCCTTTATAAACAGGGAAACCTGCACCTGTAATTTTAACCCCTAACTCAAAATCAATCAGATTATATTTAGCCGCCAATTCCCAATGTGGCAAAGCTTTTTCTGGTAAAGTTGGCAACTTTCCATTTGTTAAAACCACTTCATTCTCTTCGGGCGTTTTTCCCTTGGGAACGCTTTTATGTGGAAGATTAGGTAATTGCACCAATTTTTGATACAATTCATGTTCTATCCCACTCAAATCTTCCTGTAGTTTTTTAATCTCTTCTTTATTTTTTGATGTCGCTGCTTTAAGTGATTCAGCTTCGTCTTTTTTTCCATTGCGCATCAACTCCCCAATTTGTTTAGCAGCAGCATTTGATTGCGCTAATAATTCATCGGATTGTGCTTTGGTACTTTTTCTAAGGTCATCTAAATGGATAATTTCCTCCACTAATTCAGGTTGATTGAAATTCTTTACACTTAATCGTTCTAAAACCTGCTCTTTATTTTCGCGGATATAGTTAACTTGCAGCATCTTTTTAATTTTTTTACAAATATAGTATTGCGTATTAAGTATTGCGTATTGCGAACCTGATAAATTATGGACGAAAGATAAATTTCATCATATGAGCGGCAAACTTTATCTGGTTCCTACCCCAATTGGCAATTTAGAAGACATTACTTTTAGGGCTTTACGCGTTTTAAAAGAGGTTGATTTAATATTAGCTGAAGATACTAGAACTTCGGCACCCCTGTTAAAGCACTTCGAAATTGACCAAAAGGTTTTCGCCCATCACCAACACAATGAGCATAAAGCTGTTGCTGAGATTGTTAAGTTTTTGAAAGAAGGTCAAAATATTGCTTTAATATCTGATGCAGGAACTCCCGCGATTTCTGATCCTGGATTTCTATTGGTTCGCGAAGTGTTAAAAAATGATTTAGCAGTAGAATGTTTACCTGGTGCAACGGCTTTTGTTCCTGCTTTAGTAAACTCGGGTTTACCTAATGATCGTTTTACTTTCGAAGGATTTTTACCTGTTAAGAAAGGCCGCCAAACCCGATTGAAAGAATTAATCTACGAATCGCGAACGATGATTTTTTATGAATCACCGCATCGGTTATTGAAGTTTTTAGAAGAATTGATTGATTATTTTGGAGCAGAAAGACAAGCCTCTATTTCTAGAGAATTGACAAAAATGTTTGAGGAAAATGTGAGAGGTACTTTAAAAGAAATTAAAACTCATTTTGAAGAGAACATTTTAAAAGGCGAGTTTGTAATTGTGGTAGCAGGCAATACCGAACCAGCGCCTAAAAAAGACGATAAATATTATAAAAAATGAAGCGATACATCTGGCTAGCATTATTTTCAGCATTTTTATTATGGTTTGCATGGCCACCAATTTCCTTTACCTCTCCTATCCTTTTGATTGCATTTTTACCACTGCTCATCGCTTTGCAGGAGATGGAAGAATCTGAAATACCGAAAAAAGGAAGAAAAGTTTTTCTGATTGCTGGTCTTACATTTTTAGTTTGGAATACCGCTTCGATCTATTGGGTTTTCAATTCTTTAAATGCCGTTATGCCTACATTTATTGCGGCTTTATTATCCCTAATTCCTTTTGGATTAGGTGCTTTTTTAATGACTTTGAGCTTCTGGTTATACCGTAAAGTGGCAAAAAGAACTCGCCCGCTTATTGCGGATATCAGTTTAATCGGTTTCTGGATCAGTTATGAATACTTACACCAAAGTTGGGATTTAAAATTCCCTTGGATGACTTTAGGAAATGGTTTTGCTACTACTCCTCAACTGATTCAATGGTATGAATATACTGGTGTTTATGGAGGTACTTTTTGGGTTTTAGTGAGTAACTTATTGTTGTTTAGGTTGTGGATGAGTCTGAGAAGTGAAAAGTTGAAAGTTGAAAGTAAAAAGACTCAATCGAAAGCTTTATTGATTGCATTTACGACTTGGGTTATAGTTCCAATTGGTTTATCTATTTTAGTTTACAGTACTTTTGAGGAGGAAATAAACCCAGCCAATGTGGTAGTGGTACAACCTAATATTGATCCTTACGGAAAAAACTTTGTTTTAAGCCCTCGCGAGCAAACAGAGAAACTTATTAAATTGAGTAAAGATAAAGGTCAGGTAAATACCGAATTTTTCATATGGCCAGAGACTGCATTGGTTGGCAATCATGAAGAAAATAATTTTAGAATAGCCCCTGATTATAAAGCTGTAGAAGCCATGTTGGACAGTTTTAAAAATGCCACAGTGATTACTGGTGCTGAAACTTATCAAACTTATGATCACCAAAAAACACTTTCAGCGAGATTTAGTAAGGAAAATAATTTTTGGTGGGATAGTTTTAATACCGCAGTTGCTATAGATAATTCATCTAAAATTCAATTCTATCACAAATCTAAATTAGTGCCTGGTGTAGAGAAAATGCCATTTCCAAAAGTCTTATCGATTTTAAATCCATTATTCGAGAAATTTGGGGGAACAACGGGAGGATATGGCAGTCAGGATGAACCTAGTAATTTATACGCTTCCAGCGGAATTGGTGTAGTGCCTGCCATTTGCTATGAATCTATTTGGGGCGAGTGGGTTGCGAAATCTGTAAATAAAGGCGCTCAGTTTATCGCCATTATCACTAACGATGGTTGGTGGGGAAATACATCTGGTAAGGACCAACATTTAGATTATGCCCGTTTAAGAGCCATAGAAAACCGCAGGTGGGTTGCTCGTTCTGCCAATACTGGGATTTCGGCTTTTATTAATGAAAGAGGAGATATTGTACAGAAAACGGAGTGGTGGAAAGAGGCTGTAATTAAACAAGATATCAACTTAAATACAGAGATTACTTTTTACACCGCTAATCAAGATTGGATCGTTTATCCATTTTTGTTGATTGGAGGAATAGGGATACTATTTTTGGTTTTTATTAGGTTTAAAAAAAGGGGAACAGCGTAAAAGATTATGTTGCTTTCCTCAATAAAACAGCAAACCTATCCCGCCATTCCTCGGTAAGTTCTTGAAGATTAACCAAACGTTCTAATTCAGTTTTATTTTTCGGATCTTGGTAACGGATTTGGTTCACCTGCATCACTGAAATTTTCTCTGGATGAGAGAAAAGATGAATTAACTGGTCGTCTCTTTTTACGATACCTTCTTTAATGGTTCTCAAATAAAATCCTGTGTATCCTGTTTTTTGACAAAGTAAGGGAAACTGTTTATAGTTATATTTGATGCCAATCATATAGCAAGGACCACGAGGTTCTGAAACTTCAACAATGGCTTCGCCAAATTGATATCGGTCGCCAATATAAACGTTTTCTTCATTTGCGGCTTCTCCTTGTAGGGTTAAGTTTTCTCCGAATGCAGCAAATTGCAAATCAAATCCTAGTTCAGATTTCCAATAAGGAAAACGGTCTGCATTATAACAGCAAATAGCTTTATCGTTTCCACCATGATGTTTTTTATCTACTACGATATCGCCTTGAAAACCTGTTGCGGTAAGATAAATTTCTGAAGTTGAAATAGGAATTTTATTATAAGCTGTTTTCGCAGATTGATGATCTGAAACTAATTCTTCGGCTTCGCCGCGGATATTAATTGATAGGATATTTATATTCTTACTCATAGTGCTTTATCAGATTCGATTTTCAGTTGCATTTTAGGGTCTATCTTCAATTTTTGTTCTGACAGTTTTATCAGACTTGAATGATTAAACAAAGTCAACCAATAATTTTTCTCGCTTTTAGCCAATTCAACAGGTGAATCTTCTTGCATTTTAGCTACAAATTGATCTATTAGTTTTAAAACGATTTGCTGTTTTATACTTCTCAATGACACTTCGGTTCTTTCAACATGGTCATCAAACTTAGCTTCAACAATAAACTGATCTGATCGAAAAATATCTTTTAAACTACCCAGGCTTTTATCATTATTTCTATCGAACAAAGTGTCGGCTAATGAATTCAATTCCGAGATTGATACCTTACACCTGTAATTTGTCATGCTTTTGCTATCAACTTTTGTATAACTGAAATTTCCCAGCTCATCTATTTTTAAAAGCTTTGAAATATACGGCTCGTAACTTATCCCCGAATCCGATTTAAATTGATGATAACTAAAGCCTGCAATACTTAAATTTTGTAAACCTGTATTATTTTTTGAATGGATCACATCCTGCCTACAAGCTAATAAAAGTAAAAAAGCACTGATAATTATTATGATTGAGTTTTTCATTTTTTAAATTATAAAAAAAATAAAAAATAGGCTAGAAGCTTAAAGAATTATTTAACTGTTTTAAGCCAAATCTAAAAAACTAATTTAAAGAAAAATAGTATGACAAATTGTAAAATCAAGGTACCATCTAAATATAAGAAATAGTAATACTCGTTTTTCTCCCATTTTGATTTGAAGATGAGCCAGCCAGCCAATATAATAGTGAAAGAAAGTGCAAAAAAATCAGTACTAAATCCATTTCCCTGAAATAGAAAAAGTAAAACGAGGTAAAAAATTAACATTCCTTGGCAAAGTAAATTGGCTTTTTTCTCACCAAAGACTGTGGGAATGGTTTTTAAATGGAAAGTGCTATCCTGAAACATATCACGAATATCGAAAGGGATGGTAATGGCCACCACAAATAGAAACCGCTTTACGAGGAGAATGATAAAATCAGGAGAAGAAATAGTAAATTGGTAGTTTTGTTGCAATTCTAGGATGGGCAAAGCAACCGAACTCAACGCCCAAACCAATGCGATTAAAAATAGCTTTAGTCCGGGTACATTGCGCAAACTAACTTTCCTTTTCCCAATTGAAATAATTGGTATGGAATAACCCATAGAAAGAATTCCTAAGAATATGATGAGTATTTGAGACCTTAACGAAAGTAAAAGAAACAATGGAATTAACGAAAGAACTGAGATAATAGTGATGCTGATATTTAGCCTGTAATGACCAAAAATCCACCTTACCCTTTTGAATTTAGATGCGCTATAATCTTTAGGTTTATTGATTAAAATACTGAGGTTGTAGGTGAGTAAGGTAGAGAAAAATAGAAATCCTAAAACTAGATATGAAGGTTTAAATCCTAATAAATGATAGGTTACTAAGCCTTGAGCAACGGCCCCCAATGAAATGAAGAGATTACTAAAAAGTAAAAAATCTAAATACTTTTGAAATGCTTTTAACATTTAAATTGTCAAGAATTAGCCTTGTTTCAATTCAAATATCGTGATTTCAGGTAAGATTCCTACCCTACCGGGATAACCTAAAAATCCATAACCTACATTTACATACAATTGTTGGTCACCTTGCTGGTATAAACCATCCCATTCTTCGTAAATATACTGAACTGGACTCCATTTTAGGTATTCTGACTCTACCCCAAATTGTGCTCCATGCGTATGACCTGCAAAGCTCATATCTATTTGAGGATATTTCGTTAAAACTTCTGCCCGCCAATGAGATGGATCGTGAGATAAAAGTAATTTAACAGGTAGATCGTCTGTGTTTTTAATCGCTTCTTCCATCTTTCCGAATTTGGGGAAGCGACCAGAGCCCCAATTTTCGATACCTAAAACACCTAATTCTGCTCCATCAACCTTTAATCTTCGATTTTCATTCATCAATAAATCCCAACCCATTAACTGGTGAACTTTTTTTAAGTCTTCCAGATTTCTTAATCGAGCATTTTCGCTTGGCCATTTTTCATAAGTGCCATAATCATGATTTCCGAAAGTGGAATATACGCCAAGTGGCGCTTTAACTTTAGTGAAGATATCCTGATAGTCCCTCATCTCTGAAGTTTTACCATTTACCAAATCCCCTGTAAAAAAAATAAAATCAGCCTTTTCTTTCATCAACATTTCTACTCCACCTTGAACTGCTTTTTTATTGTAGAAACTCCCAGAATGAATATCAGATATTTGCCCTAACCGGATTCCCTCAAATTCTTTTGGGAGATTTTTGAAATAAACCGTTTGCTTCCTCACTCTGTAATCGTAAGCTCCAGAAACAATCCCCCAGGTTAAAGACATAAATGGAATAACTGCCAAAGCCATTCCACTTTTCACTAAAAACTCTGAACGTGAAATTGAGTTTTCGTCTTCCTTTAATCCTTCTTCGGGCTTCATCTTTCGTTTGGTCCAAACAAAAAACCTTCTGATATCATCAATAAATAGAATAGGGATAAAAAAGAATTTGGAAACAAAAGTGATGAAAAAAGCAACTAAAATGATCGTTCTGATAGCAATATCCATATTGAAGAATATGCTGATAAAAACACATGAAATTAATAGGCTACTATAGCCCCACCAGATTAACTTAAAGTTATTCTGCTTCTTTGGTGACCATTTTGGATAAATATTGAGAATTGCCTTAGAGATGTACACGTCAAAAAGGAAAATTAAAATGGTAATGACAACTAAAGCAATGCTTCTTCCCATGTAATGATTAAGTTTTTTTAGGGCGCTTAAATAATTATAATTTTATAAGGGATTGAAAATATTATCCTAAACGTTAACTTGTTTAAATCCAATCAAGAAAATCCTTCTTGGTTAAGCCTAATTGATTTAATGTATTTTTTATGATAAATTCTGGAACTGGGTCAACATGAGTTTGTATTGTTATCGGTCTTAATAAGTCATTTCTTGACCAGTGCTCATGACCTCCAGACGTCCTATTACAAGAACACCCTTGATTTATTAAGAAATTTCTAAATAATTTAAGTGGTATGTTTCTTAAATGCTTGGTAGACATTTTTAAAAAGCAAATTCAACTTCCTCTCTTGAAACCTTATAACTTTTGTTATTTACAATATCATTATAAACAGGATTTTTCGCAATTAATTCGGAATCCTTTGGAGGATTAAATCTTGGTTTTTTTTTTGATCCATTGACTAACCATCCTAAATTTTCCAACACCTGATAAAGCGTATTTTTATTATTAGTGTAACGAAAAAACTCTTTTAAAGCTTCAGAAAATGAATTTCTTGCTTCATCTTGATTATATCCATAACCACTTAAATCTAATGCTGGGGAATATATAATGGTTACATTCTCCTCCTCGAATTCAACCAAAGAAAGACCAACGTGATACTTTCCATCGCTAAAACCCAAATCAGCAGTTAAATGTAATTTAGACATAATTTAAAATAGTTAATTTAGTAATTACTAAAACTAATCTACAAAAGTAATATTATATTATACTCTTCAGATAAGAGATTTGTATTATTTATAATTATTCAAAAAAAAATTGACTTGCTTTTTTCATATCTATTATTTACTAATAAGTTATTGACAATAAAACTTATTTAGTAGCGATCATCAAAACCCTCTTCGTCATCCTCAGCAAATTCGGAACTGAACAAGCTATTGAACATATCTTTAAATTCGAAGCCCTTTTCTAAAAATCCTTTACTTACCAAAGAAAACTCGGCCAAACCATGCAATACAAACTCCATGTATAACAACTGTTGGTTGGCACTAATTCTTGGATGAAATTGTTTTACAATTTGCTTTAAGCCGGGAATAGCATCTAGCACTTTTTGATACTCTTGATCAGAAATATCATCCAATAAATTCACCGAATTTCCATTACCAAACCAATTTATGGTTTCGGCATAAGGGTTATCTTTTTTGGCTTTTTTCATCCTTTCAGGATCAGGGAAATAGGTTTGTAATAAGGTTTTGATGGCTTTCCCGATGAGAATATTCGCCACCTTAGCCGGACCTTCCAACTCCCCTTCATACACCAATTCTATTTTTCCGGTAATAGCAGGAATCACTCCTAAGAAATCGCTGATGCGAACAAATGTAGATTTATCACCGTTGATTAACATTCTGCGTTCGGCATGAGAGATTAAATTCTCATACGCAGAAATCGTTAAACGGGCAGAAACTCCAGATTTTTTGTCTATATATTCAGAACTCCTCGCTTCAAACGCAATCTGTTCAATTAAATCTTTTACTAAACCATCCGCTTCAACCACTTTTTGTTCTTGCGTGATGGCGGCTTCTTGTTGGGTGATTTTTCTCGAAATGGCAACTGATTTTGGATAATGCGTTAAAATCTGACTTTCAATTCTATCCTTTAATGGCGTTACAATAGAGCCACGGTTGGTGTAATCCTCAGGGTTTGCTGTAAATACAAACTGCACATCCAAGGGTAAACGCAACTTAAATCCACGAATCTGAATATCACGCTCTTGTAAAATATTAAATAAAGCTACCTGAATACGAGCTTGTAAATCGGGCAATTCATTAATCACAAAAATACTTCTATGGGCTCTTGGGATTAAACCGAAATGAATCACTCGTTCATCAGAGTAATTTAGTTTTTGTGTCGCTGCTTTTATTGGATCCACGTCACCAATTAGATCGGCAACCGTTACATCTGGTGTTGCTAATTTCTCGGTATACCTATCGCTTCTATGCCACCAAGCAATTGGGGTTTCGTCACCATGAATTTCAATGGCATTTTTACCAAACCACGAAATTGGGTTCAAAGGATCATCATATAATTCAGATCCATCTATATAGGGAACAAACTCATCCAATAAATTGACCATTAAACGGGCAATTCTTGTTTTTGCCTGTCCACGTAAACCCAATAACAAAATATTGTGTCTGCTTAAAATGGCTGTTTGTAAATCGGGCATCACGGTATCTTCGAAACCGATAATTCCTTCAAAACCTAAATCTTTATCTTTTAATCTTTTAATCAGATTCTCTCTCAGTTCTTCTTTAATAGAACGACTTGTATATCCTGATTTCTTTAATTCACCTAATGTCTTTATCATGTGTCTTATGCCTCATCCTAAATCCTTCTCCGAGGGAGAAGGACTTGCCTTTATAATTATTTTAATAAATTAATTTTCTTATTTGATGAGCATTTTC